>NZ_PIQS01000006.1 GCF_003048405.1 Campylobacter concisus
TTTAGGAAGTGGTTGGTTAAGAGGCCTTCGATCTTGCCACCAAGCGGGCAGGCTTTAGGTGAGTCAGAGTGGATCTTGAAAAGTTTTTCTTTATCATTTACTGCGTTAAAAATTTGAAGGAGGGTTATATCTTTTGGCTCTTTCGCAAGACTCACTCCACCAACTCCAGCTACGACATTCACGAGTCCTGCAGCCTTTAGAGTACCGAGCAGGCGCCTAACTATGACCGGATTCGTGTTTATACTACCTGCTATAAATTCGCTCGTGACTTTCTCGCCTTTGAAAAAACAAGCTGCTAAAACTACATGGATCGCGGTTGAAAACTTGATCCCTACTTGCATAACTGTCCTTGAAATTTTTTCTGATTATACTTTAAATTTTTACTAAAAGCAGTTTATTTTCAGTTTAGATTTGACAAGCCGACTTTTTGTGCCAGCTATGTCAAATCTATAATTTTTATGCTCGCTCACCAACTGCAGTAAAGCGTTTTTGTATAAATTTTTTGTTTTTTAGCTCGTCTATGATCGCAAGCGCAAGGTCTGCATAGCTTATATAGCTCTCATTTTTTGAGTTTAAGATGAGATTATCTCCACCAAGCACGTATTTACCAGTACGAGCACCATTTACGTCGTAGTCGCCTGCTGGGCTTACGTATGTCCAAAGTAAATCGCTCCTATCTTTTAGCTCAAAATAAGACTCCGCAGTCGCCTTTGCCACACCCATATATGCAGCCGGGAAGTCTGGCGTATCCATTACCATTGTGCCCTTATCATCTACAAATAATGTACCAGCACCACCAACTACAAGTAGTCTTGCGTTGCTACCCTCTAGCAAATTTGCAAGATGAGCAGCAACTTTTTTATGAAGTGGGAAAGTCTCTTCACTCCATGCTGCAAATGCGCTGATCACTGCGTCAAAGCCTGCTAGATCAGCCTTTGTAAGCTCGAAAATATCTTTATAGACAACCTTTACGCTTTCGTTTTTATACTCTTTGTTTCTAACGATCGCTGTGACGTCGTAATCTTGTTTTAGTGCCTCATTTACTAAATTTACACCGCTTTTGCCGTTTGCGCCTATGATTGCTATTTTCATTATTTCTCTTTTAAATTTTGTTTTTAAATTTACAGCCAGCTTGGCTTTACGTCATCAACTATCACGCCGTCGCTCATTGTGTATTGCTCTAGGCTACCGCGTTTTGTCTGGATGCAGATCATTTTGATGCCGTTTTTGCCAGCTTTAAAGCACCTTTTACCCTCTGGATCTATGCGCACCGCATCTCCTTTGCTTACTTTTAGCACCTCACCGTCGATGAAAAGCTCACCCTCACCCTCTAGGATGATGTAAAGCTCCTCGTTTTGCTTATGTGCATGGACAAATGGCACGCTCACATTTGCTGGAAGCTCGTTTATAGATACCTCACAGCCGCTTAAATTTAAAGCCTCTTTTAGCTCGACTCTTGGCTCGTTTGCGATCTTTGCAACCTGAAAATTTTTCATTTTGTTCTCCTTATTTTTTGTTGTAATATTTTTATTTACAACTGATGAGTGAAGTATAATAATTTTTTGTTGTAATGTCAATAGTTACAACAAAATTTTTATTATTTTTAAAATTCAATCTTTAAGCGGCACTAAAGCAGATGCAGGGCATATTTATACAGTTTTTAGCTTGCTTAGCCTCTAGTCAGGTAGCGCCAGAGCTTGCTATGGATGCTTAAATTTATCAGTAAAAGGTGATCATTTTAGATGCAAGAGACCCACTCTCATCACTCTCACGTCGAGCATGGCGGTATGCACATTCATACTAGCAATAAAACTGTTTTAAGAAATTCATTTTTTCTAATTTTCACGTTTATGATAGTTGAGGCCGTTTTTGGCTTCGTTTCAAACTCGCTTGCGCTTATTAGCGACGCATTTCACATGCTCTCAGACGCCGCAGCTCTTTTTTTGTCGCTGGTTGCTTTTAAGATCGCAGAAAAAAGGGCAAATTTACAAAAGACCTTTGGCTACAAAAGGGTCGAGATCATCGCAGCTTTTATAAACGCCATAGCTCTTATTGTGCTTGCTGTTTTTGTCATAGTCGAAGCGATCATTAGGCTTTTTAACGAGCCACAGATAGAGGCTGAGACGATGCTTCTTGTTAGTATTTTGGGACTTGTGGTAAATTTAGTCGTAGCTGTTTATATGCATAAAAGCGCTGATACAAAAGAAAACTTAAATATGAAAGGCGCTTATTTGCACGTGCTTGGCGACACGCTTGGCTCAGTTGGCGCCATCGTTGCAGCGCTTCTTGTGATGAAATTTAACTTCACGCAGGCCGATAGCATCGCAAGTATCTTTGTCTCGATGCTCATCATAAAAAGTGGCGCTAGCTTGCTAAAAGATAGCTTTAATATCCTGATCGAAGCGGTGCCACTTAAGCTTGATACGGATGAAATTTTAGGCGTCATTAAGAGTGTAGATGGTGTTAGGTTTGTGCACGACTTGCATATCTGGGCAATAAATGCTGGCACAAACGCACTGATCGCTCATATAGTCGTGGATGATGAACTAAAGGCGGCTGAAATTTCAAAGATGATAAAGCAGATCGAGCACGAGCTATTTCACGTAGGCATCGGCCATGTCACGCTTCAGTTTGAAAGTGAGAACCTTGGACACAAAGACGATCTCATCTGCGAGCTAAATGATGAAGATGATCACTGCGGGCATCATCACTAATCTAAGCTTTATTGATAATTTTTTTGGTTGTTTCTATCTTTTTGTCAGCCCAAAGCACGACGTCTTTTATGGCTAGTTTTTCAATGGCTTTTATGAAATTTTCCATAAATTCGTAGTCGATTTCGCCGTTTTCGTTTGTTGGTAAAATAATTTTTACATTTTTTAAAATTTCTACATTATAAGAGCTGCTACCCCATGTAAAATTTGAAAATCCACATCGCATTGAAGTAATAATATAATTTGCTATATTGCTATTCAAGTTAAAATTTATGGGTATAAAAATTTTAATCTTATCACCGGTAAAATATTTGTCCTTTTGAAAAAACATTGTAGCTGTATCTTGACCAAAGCTGATCGTATTTTTATCATTTAAATATTGTATATCTTCATCTATATATCCGCGAATTCCATTATTTTTATCTCCGCGAGCTACATAAGGATATTGTCCGCCAAACTGAATTTTATTTGCGTCAAATTTACGTTTTGGAGT
This sequence comes from Campylobacter concisus, assembly GCF_003048405.1. Lineage (NCBI taxonomy): Bacteria > Pseudomonadati > Campylobacterota > Epsilonproteobacteria > Campylobacterales > Campylobacteraceae > Campylobacter > Campylobacter concisus. Next base: position 3,205 of record NZ_PIQS01000006.1, read on the forward strand.
TTGAATTTTAAACAAATCGCCGATTTTAAATTCCTTCGCCGCTACCCCCCCCCGTTTATTAAATTTATCAAATTTAACGAGTGTAGATTTTTCGACATCAGTTAGCTTGTAATTTTTAAGTCCAGTTACTGCGAGATACGCGTCGAGTTCTTCGATAAATTTTTCCATAAAGGAAAAATTTATCTCGCCGCCTAGCGTCGGCAAGAGGATTTTTGTATTATAGAAAAGTCTTTCAAAATCTCTAACTAAACTGCCTTGATAAATTTTTTGATTTTTATTTAAAAGAACTATAAAATATTGAGCCACCTTGCTATTAAAATAATTAAATTTTGGATAAATAGTTTTAGTAAACTGCCCTGCGTAAAAATCCTTTTCCATATAAAAAAACTGCATTCCAAGCATTCCAACCGCCAGTGAATTGCCTGATATTTTATGCTCCTCATCCAAATAATCGACATAGCCTGCAATACCATTATTTAAAACTGTTCTTGTGAAATATGGATAAACTCCATTCTCGGAAAAATTAAAACTATCTTTATTTAGTTGTGGATTTGACTTCACATTAAATAATTTATCAAGCCTAAATTCCTCAAATTTCCCGCCATTTGCTTTAAATTCTCGTTCTAAATTTGCAATTCGTTGACTTACAATACTGCTTCTACTGGGATTATCCTTTTTTAAAATTTGCGACACTTCCCAGCTTAGATAGTCGCTTACGCTCTTTTTAAAATCAGCTAGCGTCGGCATCGCATCGATCTTCTTATGCTGATCAAAATTCCAATCAGAGCCACTTTTTGTTATCAAATCCTCGACAAAAATTTCGTCTAATTTCCAAAGCCTTGGATCTACTTTTGCGGCTCTGCCAGCTTTATAAATTTTAACTATATCAGCGTATCTTTGCGTAGGTTCGTCTAGCTCCTGTAATGAGCGAGAAGTTCTTTTATAACCGTCATTTCTAAAGTCTATAAATTTAACAGAGCGTTCGAAGTCGTGTGGTTCGTGTGCTTTAAAAATATAAATACTCGTTTGAACTCCCGCGACTGGCACAAAAAGATCGACTGGCATTTTTATACTTGCTAGTAAAGTGTGGGATTTTAAAATTTGTTGATTTGATTTCACAGCTTTGCCGCTACCTGCACTATCTTGGATGATTATGGCGCCAAGCCCGCCTTTTGCCATCCTATCAAGCCCATAAGCAATAAATGGCATACCATTTTCATCAAATGTAAATGGTGGATTTAGCAAAATTCTATCGGCTTTAAAATTTGAGTAAAGCTCATCTGGGCGATTAAATGCACTGCCGTGTTCTATTCGAGCTGAACCGTCACCACGCAATATCATATTAGTAGCCGCAAGAGTATACATTTCGGCATTTAGCTCCACGCCTAGAAGCTGATTTTTTTTGATCTCATCTATCTTTTTTAGAGCTTCACTACTTCCTTTAGCGTAATTTTCATTAGCGTTTTCTATCATTATTTGCATCGCAGAGATGAGAAAGCCAGCGCTTCCAGTGGCTAAATCCATAACGCGGTTATCTTTGTTTATATCTAGAATTTCAGCCATCATTTTAGTTATATAAGGTGGAGTAAGCACAATACCAAGCTCTTTGCCATCACCTAAAGCATATTTTAAAAACTCACTATACATCTCACCCATTACGTCGATATGCCCAAAGCTTTCACCACCTGAGCCATCTATCTTTTGAAAAATATTTCTATATAGAAACGTGAAAATTTGCTTGGTAGTGCTTGATTTTTCTTTTAATAAATGTGCAACTTCTTTGTCGTTTGGTTTAGTTTCATCTATCTCGTCTCGTTGTGAATTTTTTGAAATTTCATTAAAGGAAGCTAGCATTAAATTTAGCTTTTCGGACGGAATTTTTCTATTTTTTAAAAATGAGCTTATGCGACTAGTTATACGAATACCGTCTCGCTCATTATCCAACTGAGAACCTTTCAAATCATCAGGTGTTAGTCCGTAGTTCTCTTTTATGTCTTGCATTGAAAGCAGCATCCCAGAGACGTAAAGGACTCGTTGTGGAGCGGTGATATTGTGATTATGCATTAGCTTATTTAGTTTTTTGGCATAAATTTTAAGAATTTCGCGTGATGTAATTAAAAATCTGTGTTTATCTTCATCAGTTAATTTTGCATCTTTGTAAAAATTTTCAAAACTATTTTTATTTTCGAGGAAATTTAAAGTTTTATAATTATCCATAAAATTTAAATGTCAATTCACTACTGCCCCAAACAAAATATACGCAAATTTGTAGGTTTTCTTCACTATCGCCAGCAATACCGATTGCGACGGCTTCGTGATATTTGCCACTTGCGATTATTGAACGAGCATAATGAAGTGCGCCATTTACAGCATAGCCTGATATGGAATTGTCGTCAAATTTCATCTCGTTTTTATCTTTGTCTTTAGCGATTAATTTTTTCAAACCGAATTTATTTTCTATAATTATGGGAATGTCATAAATTTCTAAGCTAAAATCTGGAACCCCAAAATTTTCTTTAGCTTTGGTTTTAGCTGAACCTTTTAATGCTTCTTTTAAATAGGGTGTCATCGCTTGCTTTTCATTAAAATCACACGATTTTTTAAGTCCTAAATTTTTAAAAATAGCCTTTATATAGTCATCTATATCGTTTTCATACTGCCACTTTGACATAAGCCCTCTTTTTGAAAGTTTTAGACGGCATTTTAGCGAAAAATGTATGGAAATGATAGAAATATATTTATTAGTGTTTAAATCAACTTTAGGCAAAATAAAGCCCAAAATTTAGTAAAAAGTAAAACTTATATGAAAAACATCAGAAATTTTAGCATCATCGCTCACATCGACCACGGCAAAAGCACGCTTGCTGATCGCCTCATTCAGGAGTGTGGCGCCGTAAGCGACCGTGAGATGAGCTCGCAGATCATGGACACGATGGACATCGAAAAAGAGCGTGGCATCACGATCAAGGCCCAGTCTGTCCGCCTAAACTACGCACTAAATGGGCAAAATTTTATTCTAAATTTGATAGACACCCCAGGACACGTTGATTTTAGCTACGAGGTAAGCCGTAGCCTAGCTAGTTGCGAGGGCGCGCTGCTTGTCGTGGATGCTAGCCAGGGCGTGGAGGCGCAAACCATCGCAAACGTCTATATCGCACTTGAAAATAACCTAGAGATCATCCCAGTCATCAACAAGATCGATCTACCAGCAGCTGACCCTGCTAGGGTAAAAGATGAGATAGAGCACATCATCGGACTTGACTGCTCAGGAGCGATCGAAGTGAGCGCAAAAACAGGCGTTGGCATAAAAGAGCTACTTGAAGCGATCATCACGAGGATCCCTGCGCCAAATGGCGACGTAAGCAAGCCTACAAAGGCGCTAATCTACGATAGTTGGTTTGACAACTACCTTGGCGCGCTTGCACTTGTGCGTGTTTATGATGGTGAAATTTCAAAAAATGATGAAATTTTGGTCATGGGCACGGGCAAAAAACACATCGTGCTAGACCTCATGTATCCAAATCCTATAGCTCCGATCAAGACTAAAACGCTTAGCGCTGGCGAGGTTGGCATCGTTGTTTTGGGGCTTAAAAACGTTAGCGACGTGCAAGTTGGAGATACGATAACACAGTCAAGAAATCCTCTAAAAGAGCCAGTTGGCGGCTTTGAGAGGGCTAAGCCGTTTGTTTTTGCGGGACTTTATCCAATAGAAACTGATAAATTTGAAGATCTGCGTGATGCGCTGGATAAGCTAAAGCTAAATGACAGCTCCATTAGCTACGAGCCAGAGACCTCGGTCGCACTTGGATTTGGCTTTAGGGTTGGCTTTTTAGGTCTTCTTCATATGGAGGTCGTCAAAGAGAGGCTAGAGCGCGAGTTTGACTTGGACCTCATTGCTACAGCGCCAACCGTGACCTACGAAGTCATTCAAACAGATGGACTAAATTTAAAGATCCAAAACCCAAGCCAGCTGCCATCAGTCAATAAAATAGACTCAATCCTTGAGCCGTATGTGAAAGCCACTATCATCACGCCAAGCGAGTTTTTGGGCAACATCATCACACTTTTAAACAATCGCCGCGGCATACAAACAAAGATGGACTACATCACGACTGACCGCGTTTTACTCGAGTATGACATACCGATGAATGAAATCGTGATGGACTTTTATGACAAGCTAAAATCAAGCACCAAAGGCTACGCGAGCTTTGACTATGAGCCTAGCGACTACCGCGTGGGTGATCTAGTAAAGCTTGATGTAAAAGTGGCTGGCGAGACGGTCGATGCGCTCTCTATTATCGTGCCTGAGAGCAAGGCGCAGACAAAGGGCAGGGACTTCGTAAAGGCGATGAAAGATATCGTGCCTCGTCAGCTCTTTGAAGTGGCGATACAAGCTAGCATCGGTAATAAAATAATCGCCCGCGAAACCGTAAAATCAATGGGTAAAAACGTCACAGCCAAGTGCTACGGCGGCGACATCACTCGTAAGAGGAAGTTGCTAGAAAAGCAAAAAGAGGGTAAGAAGCGGATGAAGGCCATTGGCAAGGTAAATTTGCCGCAAGAGGCGTTTTTATCCGTCCTAAAAATAGACTAGTGGCTTATCTTTTGTGCCCTTTTGAAAGAGTTAGTGAAATTTTGGCTTGATGAACTACGTGTTCTATCCGCACCAAAATTTCACGTCACAGCTTTCAAAATCATCACAAAATATCTCGCCTGATTGTGAGCTGACGATACTGATGCAGCAAGGATCTTATTTTGGCAAATAGGTTTTTTGATTAAAATTTAAATGCTAAATTTGTAAAAAGGAGCGCTATGCCATTTGTGAAAATTTGTGTGACAAAAGAGGGCGATAGCCCAAGTGTTGAGCAAAAAGAGAAGATGATAAGCGGAGTCACTAAACTAATAAGCGAAATTTTAGGAAGAAATGCTCAAAATACTGTTGTAATCATTGACGAGATAGACACTAATAATTACGGTATAGCAGGAGAGAGTGTGAAAAATCTTCGTAAAAAACAAAACGAGCAAAAGGAAGTGAAATGCTAAGAACAACACTACTAACGGCACTTATGGCTATTTTTATGACGGGCTGCATGGCTAAAGCCAGCCTTTGCCTCTCATGTGAAGGTATAGATGGTGTGCAAAGTGCGAGCATAAACAGCGAAGATAAGATGTATTTTGAAGAGGTTATGAGGATACCGGCTGATTGCAGTGCTTGCAAAGGTAGGGGCGATGGCCTTTTCATAAATGGCGTTAAATACAAAAGTGATGTAGCGATAAACTGCTGCTTGGAAAAAAACATGATCGATACTAATGTTGGATTAAAAAAGGTTTATTTCCACAGGATCGTTGATGCTAGAAGTAGTGCAAGATCGATATATTATACAGGCGTTGAAGGAAACAGTGCAGTTTTTAACTCAAACCCACGCCTTGAAGTGCTTTTTTACATGTTTTTGCAGCGTGAGTTAAATTCTCGCGGTATCGTTGTTGTTGATACACAAACATCACCTTATACATATAGGCTTGATTTTAGATTTGACGAGCTCAGAGGAAGCTACTCAGGAGCTTCAGAAATTTTAAATGGTCATCTAAATGGTCTCCTTGTGCTTTCAAATATAAATTTCAAAAAAACCTTACCTATCTCGACTAGGCACCATGTGGAGAAGCTTGAGGCTTCAGAGTCTGGCCAGTTTGACTTTTTTATCGCACTTTTAGTTAAACAAGCTGCGATAAAAGTAGCCGATGAGATCACTAAACTTTAAAAGGAAAAACAATGAATAAATTTAAATTTTTAGCTATTTTTGGACTTTTTGTTTTGTTTTTAACTGGTTGTGCACCAAGCCAGAGTGTTGTCGCGTTTGATCCGTATAAGGCTGCTGCAAGCCAGCAAAATAGAGGCTTTGAGGCCTATATAAGCGCAGTGCATGACAACCGCAAAAATAAAAGTACCATCGCTACGATCACTGATAGCAAAGGCACAGTAAAAGAATATGTCGTACTTCAAAACGATCTTGCTACTTATTTTAGCGATTCGCTCAAAAAAGAGCTTATGGCACGCGGTGCAAATGTGAATGGCATGGGTGGAGTTGTGGTTGAAATTTTTATCAACGAATTTGAAGCAAATATGAGCGGATACGGTACTGATAATACAAAAGGTAATATTAAGATTACACTTAAGATCCAAAAAGGTGATCAAAGTATCGTTAAAAATATTTCAAATAATCAAACCAAATTTGAGTTGATTCGTACAGGCGGAGCATTTAAGCCATTTTTAACTGATATTATAAACGATGCAGTCAAACGCACAGCAATTGCTATTTTAAATAGCTAATGTTTTGTGCATTTTGTAAGAGCTTTACACTAAATACATTTTGTAAAATTTGCTCACAAATTTTAAGCGAACCAAGCCCGATAGTAAGAGAACTAGAGGGCTTTAAAATTTATAGCTTTTACGGCTACTCTGAAATAAAAGAACTCATCCACTCCAAGCACCAAATGCATGGATATTTTATATATAAAAACTTAGCTAAATTTGCATTTAATCAATTTGCTAAAAGCTTTAGCTTACCGGAGAAAGTCTATGCTCTGCCGATAGATGATAGAGTGCATCACGGCTATTCGCACACGGCTATTTTGGCAAATGCGCTAAGGGCTAAAAATCTAAAGCCCATATTTCACGCACTGCATGCAACCAGCAAGATCAGCTATAGTGGCAAGGATTTACAATTTAGACAAAATAACCCAAGAAATTTTAAAATCCTAAAAAAGATCACTACTCCAGTTATTTTGGTAGATGATATCGTAACTACTGGCACTACGATACTTGAGGCTAGAAATACTCTAGAAAAAGCTGGTGTAAAAGTACTTTTTGCTTTGGTTTTGGCCGATGCTAAACATTAAATTTTAATTTTTTCTCAAGTCTTTTTAGTAAAAATTTATCAAGCTCCAGCAACAAAGGTAAATCAGATAAAAGCGATAAAATTATAAATAAAGCATAGTGCCAAGGCGAATCATATTTGAGCCACATTTTATCGCCAGCTCGAAGTCGCTACTCATGCCCATCGAGCAGATAGCTGCACCTTTTGGCTTTAGGCTCTCAAAAATTTTATGAGTAAGCTCAAAGCTCTTTTGAATCTCTTTTGGCTCATCCACATGTGCTCCGATACTCATCACACCTTTTAGATTGATATTTTTGCACTCGCTTTGGATGCGCTCATAAATTTCTGCCGCATTTGCTACGCTTGCACCTTGCTTTGTATCCTCATCAGCCGAGTTTATTTGAAGCAAGGTATCTAGCTTGTAGCTAAGCCTTTTATCGACCTCTACAGCTCTTTCAAAGCTATCGCAGCTTTGCCAAAGTGTGGGCTTTAGGCTTACCATTTGATTTATTTTGTTATTTTGCAATCGGCCGATCATATGCCATTTTATATCAGTAAAATTTTGCAGTTCTAGCTCTTTTTTGGCTAGCTCTTGGACTCTATTTTCGCCAAAATTTCTTTGCCCTTGTGCGTAAAGCTCTCTTACTTCAGCGCTTGTGACATTTTTACTAACGGCGATTAGTGTCACGTCTTTGCTTAAATTTTCGATCTTTTCAAGTAGCTCTTTTAAAACTATCATCATAAACCTCCGCTTAATCTCATAATGTCATTAAAAGTCGCGAGTACCATTATGCCAAGCAGTAGCGCCCAACCGCAGTAGGTAAGTGTCGTGAGCACTCGCTCATTTACCTCGCGTCTAAAAATTAGCTCATATAAGTTAAAAAGTATGTGGCCACCATCAAGTGCAGGGATTGGGAATAAATTTAAAACGCCTAAATTTACTGAGATTAAAGCGACGATCGTCAAAAGCACGCCAAGACTTATTTTTGCGGCTTTTGAAGTGACATCAGCGATCTGTACGATGCCACCGACCTCTTTTAGCGGCACAGCTCCACTTACTAGTTTGGTAAAGCTTTTAAAGATTAGTTTTGATGCCTCGATCGTCTCACTAAAGGCAAAATTTATGCCTGCAAGACCAGTGTGGTAAATTTTTATCACTTCGCCATTTGGAGAGATCCCGATTAATGGGCGCTGTACCTTTTCATTAAATAGATTTATCGTCTCGCCTATCTTTGGTGTTAAATTTATAGTCATTTGCGAGCCGTTGCGATCTATCAAAATGGTGCTTGGCTCTAATTTCACATTTTTACTGATCTCATCCCACTCGTTTATCTTTACGCCGTTTATGGCTAAAATTTTATCGTTTTTCATAAGTCCAGCGCTGGCAGCCGCCGAGCCGTCAGCTATGTGTCCAATGCTTGGCGCAAGTCTCTCAACACCGATAAATCCAAGCAAAATGTAGATAAAAAAGGCCAAGATAAAGTTAAAAAATGGTCCTGCAAAAAGGATATAAATTCGCTTTAGTGGGCTTAGCACGTTGTAGCTATCACGGTCGTAGTTTTTGGCCTTTGGGTCGGTGTCATCTTGTCCTTTTAGCTGCACGTATCCACCAAGTGGGATTGCGCTTAGGCAGTAGTCGGTGCCGCCAACGTTTTTGGTGTAAATTTTCTCGCCAAAGCCGATGCTAAAGGTATTTACTTTGACGCCTAGCGACCTTGCTGCCAAAAAGTGGCCAAGCTCGTGAAAAAATATGAGAAAACTAATGGCTAAAACGGTCACTAAAAAATAAAACGAATACGCATAAAGCCCAAGGCAAAGCAGGGCTAGCGTAAAGAGAATGCCTTTCAAAACTTACCTTTTTTTGAAAAAATTGATGAGATTTTAGCTAAAGTTTATAAATTTACTCTCAAACGACGTTTGGCTAAAAATTTCTTTTAGCTAGGAGAAATTTTTAACTTGATTTTACTTATTTTGAAAATAAAGTTTTTATTATTTATATAAATTTTTTCAAGTAAAAACTTTGGGTCTTACGAACGAAAAAATTTAGCTCTTTTTCATCGCCTTTATATAGGCAAAGATATACTCAAACCCAGAATAAAGCGTAAGCGCAACAGCGATCCAGAGCAAAAGCTCGCCACCAGGCCAGCTCATCAGTAAAAATCCAACCGCAAACATCTGCGAGACAGTCTTTACCTTGCCGGCCATTGATGCAGCGACCTCTACGCCGTCACTTGCCATCACGACACGAAAGCCAGTTATAAAAAATTCCCTCACCAAGATGAGATAAACAGCCCAAGCACTAGCCCTTCCAAGCATCATGAGGCCTAAAAATGCAGCAAGAATTAGCATCTTGTCTGCTAACGGATCAAGGATCGCTCCAAGCTTTGTCTTTTGATCCCAGCTTCTTGCGATGTAGCCGTCAAAAAAGTCAGTTACTGAGGCGATCACAAAGATAAGAGCTGCGAAATAATTTATCCAGCTCATGTGAATCTGCGTAAAAATTCCTGGTGCATTTACGAGCATAAAAAACATAAGAGGAGCCAGAAGTATCCTAAAAAACGCTAAAGAATTTGGTAAATTTAAACTCACAAATATGCCTTTATGCTTAGAAATTTCACTCTCATTTAAAAGTCGTGCCACCATCTATTATAAATGTATGTCCAGTCACCCAGCTGGCTTTTGGTGAACACAAAAATAAACATGCTCCAGCTAGATCAGTCGGCTGTCCCATGCGGTTTAGTGGGCTAAGCTTTGCCGTCATATCGCGCACCTCTTCGTAATTAGTAAAGGCTCTTAGCGCGTCTGTCTCGATAGGGCCGCCGCTTACGACGTTTACACGGATGTTTTTCTCGCCAAGCTCGGTCGCAGCGTATCTTGCCATGGCTTCAACGGCTGCTTTTGCTGTACCGTGACCTGCGTAGTTTTCGATATATACTAAATTTCCAGTCGATGATAGGCTGATGATGCTGCCGCCACCAACTTTTTCCATGCGTTTTGCAGCTTCTTGAGTGCCTACGACAAAGGCGTTTACTGTTGCTGTAAAGATATTGTTTATGCCTCTTGGTTTTAGCTTCATAAATTTAGTGTATCCACCAGCTACTGCACGACCTGAGATGATAGCATTTGAGATGAAAAAATCAATCCTATCAAAGTCCTCGTCTATCTTTAAAAATAGCTCTTTATAAGTCTCTGGCTCGAGGATATTTAGTGCATATGCTCTTGCTTTTATCTTGTAAGTAGCCTCAAGCTCTTTTGCTTGTTCTTTTGCAAGCTCTTCGTTTGAGTTGTATGTAAATGCTATATTTACACCAGCTTTTGCAAATTCTTCGACTATGGCTCTACCGATACCTCTAGTGCCGCCACTGATAACTAGCGTTTTACCTTTAAATTCGTTTAGTGTGTCCTTCATTAAAAACCCTTTATTTCGTAATTTTTTATTACTTCTTCTATCTTTTTAAAATTTTCTTTACTTGGTTTACAAAGTGGCAAGCGGTACTCCAAAGAGTCGATGAGTCCAGCTAGATACATCGCTGCTTTGATCGGTATCGGATTGCTTTCGCAAAAGAGTGTTTTATTTATCGTGTATAGATTATCGTTTATTAGTTTTGCTTTTTTGTACTCTTCGTTCATTGCAAGGTGCGTAAGCTCTGAAATTTGATCTGGCAAGAGGTTAGCAGTAACTGAGATAACGCCTTTGCCGCCATTTGATATGATAGGATAGTTGATCGCATCTTCACCGCTAATGACTACTAAATTTGGCTCGTGAGCCAGTAGATCAACGCATCTATCTATACTACCTGTTGCCTCTTTGATACCGTAGATATTTTTACACTCTTTAAAAAGCCTAAAAACGGTCGCTGGCAAGATATCCACGCCAACTCTACCCGGAACATTATAAAGAAGCACAGGAATTTCAATGCTATTTGCAATGGCCTTGTAGTGCTCGTAAAGCCCTTCTTGCGTTGGTTTATTGTAGTAGGGCGCAACTGAGAGGATACCATCAGCGCCATGGGCTTGAGCAAATTTAGCGATACCAATAGCCTCGTGAGTCGCATTACTGCCAGCACCAGCTAGTACTTTTACATTTGTACCTTTACATGCATCTACGGCTATTTCGATACAAATTCTATGCTCATCATGCGTCAGTGTTGCACTCTCGCCAGTGGTTCCAACTGGCACAACAACATCTATGCCATGTTTTATCTGTCTTTTTATTAGTTTTTCAAAACTGACTTCATCCACTTTTTGATTTTTAAATGGCGTAATGAGTGCGGTCATCGCACCTTGAAGCGAATTTTCCACGTTTATTCCTTTTTTAAAATTATTGTTGTGCTGGTTTTTTCATTAAAATATCTATTTGCTATCTCTTTTAAAAGCTTAGCATCAATCTTATCGATATTTTTCTCAAGCTCATAAAGTGGCTTTATATCGCCTCTAGCAAGGTATGAGCCATATAAATTTGCAACCTTACTTGCACTTTCAAACGAATAGATAAAGTCGCTTTTGATTAAATTCTTAACTCTTAAAACATCATCTTTGTCGATTGGTTTATTTTTTAAATCATCTATGATCTTTAAAATTTCAGCCTCAACCACGCTCGCCTCGACGTCTGGGTTGCAAACTGCTAAAAATATAAATAAATTTTCATCGACACAACTCATATTGTAAGCGTAAATTTGATTTACAAGCATTAGCTCATCGACTAATTTTTGCTGCAAAACCGAGCTTTTGCCGGTAGCTAGATATTCACTTATCGCATTTAGACCTACTTGATCGCCGTGTTTAAAATTTGGGATTTTGTAAGCGATTGCTAGCATTTGTGTTTGGCTATCTTTATAGATGATAGCTTTTCTAGCTCCGTCTTGTTCAGGTTCTTTGCAGTGAGATTTTGGGATGGCTCTTTTATTTTTTATACTGCTAAAATTTTTCTTAGCCAGTTTAAACGCCTCATCCTTGCCGATGTCGCCACTTATCATCAAAATCGCATTTTTTGGCTGATAAAAGGTAGCGTGAAATTCTTTTATATCGTTGATATTCCAGTTTTCGATATCTTTTATAAAGCCTATCGGAGTCCAGTGATATGGATGATAGATAAATGCGTGATTGTAGAGCCTAAAGTAAAGGTATCCCATAGGGTTGTTGTCTGTTCGCCATCTGCGCTCTTCATGCACCACGTCTCGCTCTGGCTGAAATTCTTTATCTTTTAAGCTTAAATTTTTCATAAGCTCAGCAAAAAGCCCAAGCGTTTTGTCTAAATTTTCATTTGAAGCTTTTATAAAGTAGTGGGTGTAGTCAAAGCCTGTACTTGCGTTATTTACGCCGCCAAAGCCTTTTACGATCTCATCAAACTCCCCAGCTCGTAAATTTTTGGTTGATTTGAAATTTAGATGCTCTAACATGTGAGCGATACCACTTTTGCCCATCACTTCGTTTCTTGATCCAACTTTGTAAAATACATCGACACTTATCACTTTTGAGCCAGGATTTACTGGTACGTGATAAATTTCTAGTCCGTTTTCTAGTTTTGTTTTATTAAATTTTATCAATCTTTTGCCTTTTATTTTTTAACATCTATGCCGACTGCTTCGCTGATAGAAGCAAAGCCATCTCGTTTTAAAAGCTCTAAAATTTCTAAATTTATATCCCTTGCGATAATCGGCCCTTTAAAGATAAAGCTTGTAAAAATTTGCACTAAATTTGCTCCCATTTTTATGCGCTCATATGCCTCTGCGCCGCTATCTATGCCGCCACATGCGATAAGCGTCGTCTTGCCGTAAAGCTCGTCTGCAACGGCTTTAAAGATCTCTTTTGACTTTTTAGCGATCACCTTGCCGCTTAGTCCGCCAAAATCCTTTAAATTTGACGAGTGAGAGAGCGAGTAATCAACGCTTGTATTTGAAACAAGCACGCCACTAGCGCCATTTTCTACAGCGCAGCTACAAAGCCTGATCGCATCTTCGTGGCTCATATCAGGAGCGATTTTAAAGATGATTGGTTTTTTAGTAAGCGGCAAAATAACGCTAAAAAGCTCTTTTATAAAGCTCTCATCTTGCAATGCTCTTAAATTTGGCGTGTTTGGCGATGAGACATTTATGACGAAGGTGTCGCAAATTTCACTAAATTCTCTTACTAAAATTTCATAGTCTTTTATTGCGTCTTCGTTTGGTGTGACCTTGTTTTTGCCTATATTTGCCCAGATTGGCAAAGTATAAGGATAAAGTTTTTTGACTCTATTTTTAATAGCCTCACAGCCGTCGTTGTTAAAGCCCATCGCGTTTTGGATGCTCTCTTCGTCTATAAGCCTAAAAAGTCTTGGTTTGTCGTTGCCAGGTTGAGGTTTTGGAGTAAATGTGCCAAATTCTAAATGCCCAAATCCAAGAGCTGTTAGTGCTTCAAACATTGTGGCATTTTTATCAAAGCCCCCAGCTATGCCAACTGGGTTGTGGTAAGTGCTTGAGAATAAATTTTGTTTTAATGCATTGTCATCGACCACGCACTTATTTGCTACAAAGCTTAATGATCCTGGAAAAATTTTATTTGCTCCGATCATTGCAAGTTCTGCGATCTTGTGGGCAGTTTCAGGATCAAATTTAAAAAAAATAGATTTTAAAGTATCGTAGTTTAAGCTCATTTTAACCTCTTTAAAATGCCTAAAAATTTCTGCAAATCTTAGCAAAAATCGCCTTAAACTAAGGCTTTGCCCTTAAGTCTTGCATAAATTTCATTTCTCTTGCTAAGCTCCTCGTCGCTTCCACTATCAATGATCTTGCCATCGCTCAAAACTGCGATCTTATCGGCATTTTCAACAGTACTTAAGCGGTGAGCGATGACAAAGATGATCTTTTTGCTTCTGAGGTTGTTTATCGCCTTTGTGATCTCTTTTTCGCTCTCGTTATCAAGTGCTGAAGTGGCCTCGTCAAAGATAAGAATTTGTGGGTTTTGATAAAGTGCTCTTGCTATTGCGATACGTTGTCTTTGACCGCCTGAAAGGTTTGTGCCAAATTCGTTTAAAGTAGTGTTTATGCCGCCTTCTAGTTTGCTCACAAACTCATAAGCATTTGCCATTTTTAAAGCGTTTATAACGGCATCTTCGTCAAATTCCCTGCCGTAAGCTACGTTTTTAGCGATCGTGTCATTAAAGATATAGACGCGCTGGGTGACAAGTCCGATATTTTGGCGAAGTGAGTGAATTTTGATATCTTTTAAATTTATGTCGTTTATTAAAATTTCTCCGCCATTTACGTCGTAAAATCTCATAAGCAAATTCATAAGCGAGCTTTTTCCGCCACCACTTGAGCCAACAAGGGCTATAAATTCTGACTTATTTGCCTCTAAATTTATCCCTTTTAAGATCTCTTTGTCGCCGTAGCTTAGGCGGACGTCGTTAAATTTGATCAAATTTATCTCTTCGTTTAGCTCTTTTTGGCCATCTTTTATCTGGCTTACCTTATCCATCAGGAAAAAGGTCCTCTCGCTCGCTGCGATGGCATCTTGCATTTTATTGTATATATTTACGATACGTTTTAGCGGGGTGTAGAGCATGAAAAGCGCAGTTAAAAACGAGAAAAATGCACCCATATTTATATTTCCATCGATGACGTCTTTGCCGCCTATTATGATGACAGCTGCCACGCCGATTGAGCCAATTGTTTCCATTAGTGGGCTTACTAGTTGCTCGATTTTTACGGTTTTAAGGTTTAACTTAAAAAATTTGTTATTTTCTTCAACGAAACGTGAGTGCTCGTATTTTTGGGCATTATTTGCCTTGATGATCTCGATATTTGTAAAAATTTCACTCAAGGCTGAGGTGATATCAGATGTCTTTTCTTGCGATTTTTTTGAGATTTTTTTCATCTTTTTAGCAAGGCGCGAGATCGGATAAATCGCTAATGGCATAACAACAAGTGCAAAAAAGGCTAATTTAGGGCTTTGATAGATGACTACACAAAGCAGACCTATGATAGTTACAAGCTCCCTAATAAGCTCAGGTATGATGCTTGAAACAATAGATCTTATGCGCTCTATGTCGTTCGTGGTTCTGCTTATTAGCTCGCCTGTTCTAAAATCATTAAAAAATTTCATGTCCAAATTTAGTAAATTTTCGACCATCTTTTCACGAAATCTTCTAATCGTATCTTGACCAATATACGCGGTAAAATAGGCCTGCATAAAAGTTCCAACATTTTTTAACAGATAAATAGCAATGATCGCACATGGCAGCATATAAAGCAATGTTTCGTTTTTTTCAACAAAAATTTTATTAAGTACTGGCTCCACTAGATATGCACTGACCGCTGTTCCGCCACTTGCAAGCCCCATGCCAATGAAGGCTAGGATGAAGTGCGGAATGTAGTCTTTAAAATATGGACCAAAGCGTTTTAGTACATCTTTTAAGCCAAAGTTAGTCATTGTTTTTCTCCCAAACTGCGCCGTTTGGTGTATCCATGATAGAGATATTTAGACTGGAAAGCTCATCTCTTATCTCATCAGCCCTTGCAAAATTTCTCTCTTTTTTGGCTACCGCGCGCTCATCAAGAAGTCTTTTAATTTGCTCTTTTTGCTCGTCGCTTACGCCAAACTGAAAATACTCAACATAATTTGTGATAGCAATGCCCAAAATTTCACTTATCAGCTCTAAATTTGCCATCACTTCGGCCTTGTAGGCTTTATCTTTTGGGCTATTATCAAGCCTTTCGTTTGCTGCTTTTACAAACTCATCAATACTTGCAAGTGCTTTTGAAGCGTTTAGATCATCACTTAGTGCCTCAAGTAGCTCATTTTTAAAGCTCTCATTTATTGCACCTGCTTGCACGCCATCAACCCTTTTTTTAAGGCGATAAATTTTATCTAGCCTCTTTTTTGAAGCCACTAAGTCTTCATCTGAATAATTAAAATGCGCCCTGTAATGGCTCGTAAGCAAGTAATATCTAAGTACTTCACCATGAACGTTTTTTAGGGCGTCTTTTACGAAAAAGCTGTTATTTAGGCTCTTACTCATCTTTTCGTTATTTACTTTTATAAAGCCGTTATGCATCCAGTATTTGCTCAAATTTTTATGATAGGCGCATCTGCACTGGCTTGCTTCGTTTTCGTGGTGCGGAAAGAGTAAATCGATGCCACCAGCGTGGATGTCGATCTCAAATTTATCATTTTCTTTGTCACTTAGAAATTCTCTTATCATAGCCACACATTCGGTGTGCCAGCCAGGGCGACCCTTGCCAAATGGGCTCTCGTACCATTTCTCGTCAAATTTCCAAAGCACGAAGTCTTTTTCATCTCTTTTCTCACCAAAACTTGCCACTCGTGCGATTAGATCGGTGTTATTATCCTTGCCACTAATGCTAAAATATCCACTATCCTTGTTCGTATCAAAGTAAATTCCATCACTCGTTTTATACGCGAAGCCTCTATCCATAAGCAGCTCGATGTAGCTAATGATCGCCTCCAAGCACTGCGTAGCCTTTGGTTTAAAGTCTGGATCAAGCACGTTTAAAGCGCCCATATCGCTCTCATAGTGCGCTATATATTTGTTTGTGATCTCTTCTAGGCTTTGGCCAGTTTCATCCATTTTCTTTAAAATTTTATCGTCGATGTCGGTGTAGTTTCTTGCAAATTTGACCTTGTAGCCAAGCGCTTTTAAGACTCTTCTTAAAAGATCAAAGCTAACGGCTGACTTTGCATGTCCCAAATGCGCATCGTCATAGACCGTTGGACCGCACAGATAGATGCTTGCTTCACCATCTTTAATAGGGCTAAACTCAACCTTTTCTCTTTTAGAAGTATCAAAAATTCGCATTAAATATATCCTTTAAAAATGTTAAACCAAAATAGAGCAAAACCGCTAAAAGTGCGATAGTGGCTATAAATTTAGGCTCGATTATAGCTAAAAATCGCTTAGCTCCAAAGGCTCTAACGTATAAAATAAGTTGTAAAAATCCCCCAAGTGAGCTTGCAAATGCAAGGCCAGCTGCTCCAAATTTCTGCATCAAAATGACTGCTAGGATCAAATTTATCACAAGGCAGATGATGGAAATTTTGGCTGCCTCTTTTTGCTTCATATTTGCATAAAGCCAAAGTGAGAAAATTTTAGCCAGGCCAAATGGTGTAAGCCCCACTAAGTAGGCACTTAGCACCTTGGCGCATTCAATGGTATTTGCCCTTACAAAATTCCCTCTCTCAAACAATAACCAGATGATAAACTCACTTAGCACGACGCCTGTGATAGTGGCTGCAAGTAGGGCGCAAAGTAGTAGGTAAAAGCTCTTTTTTGTCCAAACAAGGGCATTTGCCTCATCTTTTTGCTTTAGAAGCCTGGTGATCCTTGGAAATAGTGCCTGAGAGAGCGCTATAGCAAAGATGGCAAGCGGGAGCTGGAAAATTCTATTTGCATAAAAAAGATAGCTTATCGAGCCGCTTACCAAAAAGCTAGCTAGCCAAGTGTCCATAAATGCGCTTATTTGCATAGCACTTGAGCCAAGTAAGCCGTGATAAAAATTTATAAAAAAGCCTTTGCTCTGCGCTCTTTTGCCCTTAAAATATCCTCTTAAACCGCCCCAGAAAATTTTATTTAAGGCGTTAAATTTTATAGCGATTAGATGCACCAAAACTTGCAAAACGCCACCTGCAACGACGCCAAAGCTAAGATAAAGTGCAACCACGCTCTCGCTCTTGCCACGAGCCAAAAGTAGTGAAGCGATCATGGTTAAATTTAGTAGCGCAGTAGAAAACGCAGTTGTCGCAAAGTGCCCTTTATACTGAAGCAGCGCGCCCATAAAAGTAACGATATAAACAAGAGCTAGGTAGTAAAAATTTATACGCACAAGCGGCACTGCATCGGTTATGTTTTGCTCGCTTAAGCCGCTTGCGATGATCTTTATAAAGTAGGGCGTAAATAAATTTACAAGAAGCGTTAATGCGCCTATAAAAAGTAGAAATTTGATGAAAATTTCAGCCTGAAAGATCGCTTTTTTCTTGCTATTTGTAAAATTTGGCAAAAATGCCTGTGTAAAGGCACCTTCTCCAAAGATACGGCGAAATAAATTTGGTATTTTAAAAGCGATAAAAAAAAGATCACTAAATATGCCAGCTCCAAGGATAGAAGCTGTTAAAAGGTCTCTTATAAGTCCAAGAATTCTTGAAACCATAATGCCAACTGAGTTTGAAAAAAAACCTTTTATAAACATCGCTCACCTAAATTAAATTTGAAAACGCAATAGTAACAAAAGATGCTTTAAAGCTTACATAACCCAAATTTAATAAAATTTTGGCGATAATAAGAGCCAAATTTTATGTGAAATGGATCAATTTTGAGCGAGAACGTGCAAGAAAACGAGAGATTTTTACCGCCAACGCAAATTCAAACTTCAACGCCTTATATATCGCTTAAAGAACTAAGCAAGCAACACAGCGTACCGGTAGAATTTATAGATTTTAAAATTTTAGATATTTTGACTTATTATAAAAATAAAGATAATGAAGAGCCAGTTTTTGTCCCTGAAGAAAATTTAGACTTTTTTGATGATAATGTATTTTATCTTGACGAGACACTAGAGATTGAGCAGGTCTATGATGTGGAATTTTTTGATGTTAGGCTAAATGCTGTGCCAAAGCTTCCAAAGATAGAGATTGGTGTAAATTCAACGGTTACAAAAGTAGTCGCAAAGGTAAAAGCCACAAAAGATTGTGAATACGAACAGCATTACGAAGATAAACTTTTTGAATATATCGCCAAACAGCTTATGAAAGCTCAAATTTTAATAGGTATAAGGATCGGCAAACTAAAAGATGAGTTAAAACAAATCGCCTCAGTTGTGCATGTAAAGGGCGAACTTGATAAAGACTACATACTAAACATAACACAAGGTATAAATCCCAAAAAAGCTACCGATGCAAAGATACTTTACTACTACAAAGATAAACTTGATGCGATAAAAGAGGAAGATAAGATTGATTACGCTGATAGAGGTTTTGTTTTTGGCGTGGCACAAGATGAAGTGATAATGGAAGAGAAAAAGTCTCACGAAGGGCAAAATGGCCGTGATGCGAGAGGCAAATTATTAGCAGTAGAAAAGCCAAAAGAAGATACTGGCAAAGAGATAAGTATAAGCGAAAATATAGAGAGAGTAGAAAATGACGATAGCATAATATATATCGCTAAAAAATCAGGATATGTAGTTGAGAAAAATGGCTCATTTGATATTGAAGAGCGTATAGAGATAAATGAGGCAAATTTTAAAACAACTGGCTCTATTCAAGCAGGCACTGATACAAATGTGACTTTGGTGGTTAGGGAAACTGATACTATAAAAGACGCCATCGGCACTGGCATCATCGTGGAGGCTGACGAGATCGAGGTTAAAGGAAACGTCGGTGCAAATGCGATGGTTAAAGCAAATGAAGTAATAATCGGCGGTCAAACACACCAAAAGGCTAAAATTTATGCAAAGAATGCAAAAATTTCTATCCACATCGGTAAGGTTGAAGCTGAAAATGTCGAGATAGATAGGCTAGAAGGCGGAAATGTCGTAGCAAAAAGAGTTAAGATAAATAGCGTCGTTGGTGGCTCTATAACCGCTCAAAATATCCAAATAAATACGCTTGGCTCAAACTGCACTATCACAGCTTCACACTTAATAGACGTAAGATATTTAAGAGGCACTGACAATAAATTTATAATCGATACTAGCAAAATGCCTGAAAGTGCTGAGGCTACGCAAGAGCAATTAAATAAGATCGAATATACAAAAGCAGAGCTTGCCTCTCTTCTAAAAAATATTGAAACAAAGAAAAATGTCATAAATGAAAATAAAGACTCGATTTATACCATAAAAGCAAAGGTAGAAGAGCTCTCAAAAGCTAAAGTGATACCGCCAGTTACCTTTATGAAAAAGCTAAAAGAGTATCAAGGTCTAGTCAATGAATACAACACTTTGCTAAAAATTTTTAAAGATAAAAAAGAGTTGCTAGCTACCCTAAAAGATGAGCTTGAGATCATGCAAAATGGAATATTTTCTGCAAAAGTGATAAACAGAGGCAACTGGGTTGAATTAAATGAGATTAGATTTGTTATCGTTGATCCTCCACAAAATGTCACTTATATCTCAAAGCAAAATGAAACCGCTCATGCTATTACTTTGGAGAAGATCGGCGATGGCGATGAGGCTGAGTATAAGATCAAAAAGTCAAATAAATTAGAAGACTACACAGATACAAATTTCTAAGAATAAAAGGTTAAATGATGATAAAAGCGATCGAAGGTATCGTCAGCAAAAAAGATCCCGCATTTGTGATACTTAAGACAAATAGTGGCGTAAGCTATGGAATTTTTATCTCACTTTTTTGCTCAGCCAAGCTTAGCAAGGGCGAAAAAGTCGAGCTTGCCATAACGCAGATATTAAGAGAAGATGCAAATTTACTCTATGGCTTTTTGGATGCAAATGAGCAAAAGATGTTTGAGATGCTTATTAAATTAAATGGTATTGGAGCTAACACGGCTATGGCGGTTTGCTCAAGCCTTAGCTCGCAGGCATTTACAAATGCCATAATAAGTGGCGATGCAGATACTTTTAAAAGCGTGCCAGGCATCGGACCAAAGACTGCTAGACGCATTATAGCTGAGCTAAGTGACGCAAAACTAATAAGTGATGAGAGTGTGCCAAGCTATCAAAATGAGGCGCTTTTGGCACTTGAGGCGCTTGGCTTTAAACGTGAGAAGATAGTGAAAATTTTGCCTGAGTGTAAGAGTGAAAATACAAGTGATCTTATAAAAGAAGCATTAAAGAAATTAGGATAAGGATAAAAAGATGAATTTAGGTGTGATATTTGGAGCAAAGAGCTATGAACATGAGATAAGCATAGTTAGTGCGATAGTTTTAAAAAATGTCCTAAAACAAGAGCTAAAATTTATATTTTGCGACGCAAATAGAGATTTTTATCTTATCGAGCAAAAAGATATGAGAGCAAATTTCTTTAGCTCTGGTAAATACAAAAATTCAAAAAAGCTCATTTTGTCTAAAGGCGGATTTTTCATGCACTCTCTTTTTGGCGATAAAAAAGTAGAGTGCGATGTCATTATAAATCTGATCCATGGCATGGACGGCGAAGATGGCAAGATAGCTGCACTTTTTGACTTTTACGGCATAAAATATATAGGTCCAAGGCTTGAAGTAAGTGCGCTTAGCTACAACAAAGAGCTTACTAAATTTCTAGCACAAAAGGCTGGTGTAAAGGCGCTTGACTATGAGATGCTAACTCGTCAAAGTGAGCCAAAATTTCACTATCCTATTATCTTAAAGCCAGCAAGACTTGGAAGTAGCATCGGCGTAAATATAGTGCATGACGCCAGCGAGCTAGCTTATGCAAAAGACGTAGCATTTGAGTTTGATAAGGATGTGCTTGTCGAGCCTTTTATAAAGGGAGTAAAAGAGTACAACCTTGCAGGCTGTAAGATAAATGGGAAGATAAAATTTTCTATCATCGAAGAGCCAAAAAAGAAAGAATTTCTTGACTATGAGCAGAAATATCTTAGCTTTTCAAATGAAAACAAGGTAAAAGAGGCTGAAATTTCTGAGGAGCTAAAACAAAAGCTTAAATTTAACTTTTCAAAAATTTATGATTGTGGATTTGACGGAGCGATCATTAGATGCGACTTTTTTGTGATAGATGATGAGGTCTATCTAAATGAGATAAATCCAAATCCAGGAAGCCTTGCAAACTATCTATTTGAGGATTTTGAGAGCACTTTAAACGCTCTTGCAAACTCACTTCCAAGAGAACGTAATATAAAGATCGATTATAGCTTTATAAACTCGATCACTTCAGTAAAAGGTCGCGGAAAAATTTAGGCCATTTAGTAGATTATAAAGTAGTTTGTGATATTTTACGTAAAATTTTACACAAAGAGCGACAATGGTAACTTTTACAAAAGACGAAATTTATACAGCAACTGAAGTGGTTAGAAATTTTAGTTCAGTGCTCTCTCGCGTGGGAGCCAATGAATTAAAAAGAGCGGTCATTGTTAAAAATAATAAATTTGAAGCAGTGCTTTTAAATATGGAAGAGTATGAGCGTCTTTGCGAAGCGGTGAGCGTGCTTGAGAGTATTTATGCTGCAAAAAAAAGAGAGAACGATGGCGAGTAGGACGGTAAAATACGGCTCAGACGAGTATGAGATCAGCTACGAAGTAGTAAATCCAAAATGCAAAAAAATAGTGCTTTTCTTGCACGGCTGGGGCGCAAACAAAGAGATAATGAAAAAGGCTTTTGGGCACTATCTAAACGAGTTTTGCCACGTTTATATCGACATGCCAGGCTTTGGTAAAAGCTCAATTACTGATCCTTTAAAAACAAGCGATTATGCAAAAATCGTTGAAAATTTCTGTGATGAGCTTGGCATAAAGCCAGATATCATCGTAGGTCATAGCTTTGGTGGTAAGGTTGCAACGCTTCTAAAGCCACCGTATCTTGTGCTTTTAAGCTCAGCTGGCATAGTTGTCAAAAAGCCATTTATCGTGCGAGCAAAGATAGAAATTTTTAAAATTTTTAAGCTTTTTGGCTTTGGTAAATTTTACAAACTCTTTGCCACAAAAGATGTGAGTGGTATGAGTAGGGTAATGTATGAAACCCTAAAAAACGTCGTTGATGAGGATTTTACAAAGCATTTTGCCAGCTTTAGTGGTAAGGCTTTGATATTCTGGGGCGAAAATGACAAAGCAACGCCCATAACAAGCGGAGAGAGTATACATAAGCTCATTAAAAATAGTTCATTTTTTCCACTTGGAGGTGATCACTTTTTCTTTTTACTTCACGCTAAATTTATAAGCGATGAGATAGAAAAAGGGATAAATTTAGAGCAAAATGAAGCTAAAAATGTCGTGCTTGACGATGAGAGCGGGATCGAGGAGATAAAATGAGTCTGTTTTTAAACATAAGTACAGTCTTTTTTATTTTTGCACTTGCATTTTATGTGATAACTTGCTTTCAGTGGTTTTCATATAGGCCTGAGCGTGTACTTTTTCACTTTACAAAACCAGCATGGCATGTCTTTTTTTTCATTGTGCCTTTGGTTTTATTTTACACGACTGATAAGTGGTTTTTCATCTATTTTTACTTTGCGCTTTTGCCAGCTCTTTATCTTTGGCACAAAAAACTTGATAAAAAGTTAGTAATTACTGGCAGGATCAAGCACTTTTTTGTGATCATTACTTGCGCTATCATCCTAAACTACGCTTTAAATTTTATCATCCACAATGCGTTTTTGGCACCAATGCCACTTTTTGTCTTGGTTGTGAGCCTATTTTTTAGTGAAATTTTAGAAAAGATAAAATTTCAAGGATTTAAAAACAAGGCTCTTAAAAAACTGGGCGCAAATAAAGATCTAAAAATCATCTTGATCACAGCAAGCTACGGCAAAACGAGTATCAAAAATTTCTTATTTGAAATTTTAAAAGATAGCTTTGTCTGCTACAAAACACCTCGCAGCGTAAATACAATGGCTGGCATCATCAAAGATATCAATGAAAACTTAAGCGAGCAAACGCAAATTTACATCGCAGAAGCAGGCGCTAGGCTAAAGGGCGACATTTTAGAGATCACAAAATTTCTAAACCCACAAATCGTCATCGTAGGCGAGATCGGCGCGCAACACATTGAGTATTTTAAAACGCTTGATAATATCCGCTCTACCAAGCTTGAAGCACTTCAAAGCACTCGTTTGCAAATGGCATTTTTACATAGCTCGACAAAGAAAGAGCCAAGTGAAAATATAGAAATTTACGATGAAAGTCTAAAAGATATCAATGCAAATTTAGATGGAATTTCATTTACGCTTGATGAAAAATACTATGCTTCGCCGCTACTTGGCAAATTTAACGCTACAAATTTAGCCGTTTGCATCAAGGTGGCAAAATACCTAAAAATGAGCGATGAGGCGGTAGATAGAGCGCTATCTAAGATGAAAAACGTCGAGCACCGTCTAAGCAAGATCGAGGCTGGCGGCAAGCTGATAATTGATGATAGCTTTAATGGAAATTTTTCAGGTATGAGCGCAAGCTACGAGCTTGTAAGCACCTATGCTGGCAGAAAAGTGCTGCTAACACCAGGCATTGTCGAGAGTGATGCGGAGCAAAATACAAATTTAGCCAAGGTGATAAATGAAATTTTTGACCTTGTCGTCATCACAAGCTCGCTAAATGCCGAAGTTTTGCTAAAACACATCATAAAGCCAAAGATCATTATCTTAAAGGATAAGAACAAAATGCAAGAAATTCTAGCTCAAAATACGCGTGTTGGCGATCTTATACTATTTTCAAACGACGCACCGAGCTTTATATGAAAAAAATAGTTTTTTTAATCCTAACTTTAAATTTGGCATTTGGCTTTGATATTGATGACTATGACAGAGGTATTGAGGCGCTAAATGCCGGAGATTACGTAGCTGCGTATGAAATTTTCTATGATGGCTGTGAGCAAAAAGATGTGCTTTCGTGCGAAGCTTTGGGCGATATGTTTGTAAATGAAGAGATAAGTGAGCAAATGGATAGTGATCTAAAAAAGCACTCAAATATCGAGCTTGGCGTGAGTTATTATATGAAAAGCTGTGACCTTGGCTACCAAAATGCTTGTGATGATGTGATGAGCTTAAGGGATGATTTAAACATAAGCCTTCCAGCTGGTGTTTATGAAAACGCCAAAGCAAGGTACGATGAGATAAGACAAGAAGACGAAAAAGAAGAAGCCTTAAGCGAGCAAAATGCAACTTTGCAAAAATAAATTCTCTAGTTTTAGACTAGATTTACTTTTAGCGTATGCTCTTTTAGGCTTGCTGGAATTTTGCCATTTTCAAGCTCGATCAGTTCGCTAACTCTTAAAACATAAAAATCCTGCAAACTTCTGTTTGCAAATTTTTCAAGCTTTTTTGAAAGCGTGTCAAACATATAAAACTCAGCCTCATTGCTAGCTAGTAAAAAATCAGCCCCGCTATCAAACGCATTAAAAATGGTCTTGCTCGCAAGTGCAAATGCAAGCTTTTCGTTTACTTTTAAAAGTTCAAATCCACAAGGAATTTTGATATTTAGATTTATAAAATTTGCTCTAAATTTATCTAAATTTACAGGGATTTTATCGCTTACGGCTATTTTAAACTCTTTAAATTTATCCAAGTTTTTTATCTTTTCAAGCTCATTTTTTGAGGTTTCATCCTCTTTTATTCCTAAAATTTCTTTAAAAAACCTAATCGCTTCGGTATAAATTTCGTTTCCGCTAAAGATAAAATCATCAATCTTGCAAGCTATCAAAATACCATTTGCATTGTTGATAAGCCTCATGATCTCATCATTTTTTTCTTTTTTATAAAGATGATGAGCTAGTATGATAGCAGCTACACCTATAAAATTTGGCTCGTATTCTCTCACAAAATCAGCATAAAAATATGGCTTTAAGCTTGCATAAAATTCTTTGTCTGCTTGATCACAAAATTTATCAAATGGCTTAAATTTCTCCCAAAAGTCATCATCATTTATCTCAAGATCTAAAACCGCTCGTTTTTCATCAAGTGGCGAAATCACAAGCTTGTCTACAAATTTCTCATATAAATTCTCTAATGGTTCAGCAGTGCTCACTACGACATCATTTACTTTCACAAAGCCAGTTATTGGCTGAAAATACGGATCAATCTTTTTAATATGCAAAAATAGTTCATCAAGGTTTGCGTAATCTAAAATTTCTAAAAAATATGGTTTGAAATACGACAAAATATCCTTTTTTGCATTAAATCTAAAAATTTCTATTTTTTGCATTTGGCTCCTTTTTTGGCTTATTTTATCCTAAAATTAAAAGGAGTTTCATTATAATGGCCCGATGGATAAAGAAAATTTTACGATTGAATGCTTTAGTAACGCTTATATTGGCGATGATGCGGCCGTGCTTGGCAAGCAGGTCTTTAGCAAGGATATTTTTGCGCAAAACTCGCACTTTAGGCATGGCTGGCTAAGCCTTGAAGAGATCGGCTACAAGGCGATGATCGTAAATTTTTCAGATACGATCGTGATGAATGCTAGGCCAAAATTTGCGCTTCTTGGACTTAGCTTGCCAAAGAATTTTTCGCCACAGCAAATCAAAGAGCTAAGCGTAGGCATAAACAGAGCTTGCGAGGAGTTTGGCGTAAAGATAATCGGTGGCGATACGATAAGTAGCAAAATTTTAAATATAAGCGTTAGTATAATTGGTGAGCTAAATGGCAAAGCTGTGCTTAGAGAAAATGCAAAATACGGCGATCTAGTAGCTTTTACTGGCGAGCTTGGAGGCAGCCAAAAAGGGCTAAATTCACTTCTAAGACTAGCTCAAATTTCAAAAAACTCACGATTTAAAAAGCCTATTTTAAGAGATAAATTTTTCTACAAAGCAGCTCATCTTATAAACTCCGCTATGGATATCTCAGATGGGCTAAATACCGATCTTGCTAAGCTTTTAAAGGCTAGCAAAAAGGGTGCTAAATTTACAAAAAAGCTAAGCAAATTTGAGCTTAGTAGCGGCGAGGAGTATGAAATTTTATTTACTTTTAGTCCTAAAAATTTAAACGCTATCAAAAGGATCGCCGCAAAAACACGGACAAAGATTAGCGTCTTTGCAAAAATTTCAAATAAAAGGTTAAAACAAAATGCAAGAAACCACCATTTTTAAGCCACTTTATGCACTCACTCATGCACCTATCGAGGCTTACTTTTCTAAAAATTCAGATGATTTTGTCGTGCGTGAGATACCACTTTACGAGTTTAGCGGTGACGGCGAGCACTTGATCGTTGAAATTTCTAAAAAAGATATGACGACACAAGAGGCCTTGCATGTCTTAAGCGAGGTTACAGGAGCAAAAATGCGCGACTTTGGCTATGCTGGACTAAAGGATAAGCAGGGCATGACGACGCAGTTTATCTCGATGCCTCGTAAATTTGAGGGCACGCTTGCAAACTTTAGCCATGAAAAGATGAAAATTTTAAGCCTAAATGTGCATAAAAATAAGCTTCGTATCGGACATCTAAAGGGAAATAGCTTTTTTATCCGTTTAAAAAAGGTGCTACCAAGTAATGCCAAAAAGCTAGAGCAAGCATTTGTTAGTATCGATAAAATGGGCTATGCAAACTACTTTGGCTATCAACGTTTTGGTAAATTTGGCGACAACGCCGAAACTGGACTGGAGCTTCTTAAAAATGGGACGATAAACGGCAAAAAGAGCAAAAACGTAAAGCTAAACGACTTTTTGATCTCGGCATATCAAAGTGATCTTTTTAATCGCTGGCTTAGCAAACGCGTGGAGATTTCGAGGTTTGCGCAGGATTTTAGCCTAGGCGAGCTAGCTCAAATTTACCCGTATCTTGACGGCGCGATTTTAAAAAATTTAAAATCACAAAAGAGATTTTTTAAGCTGATGGAGGGCGAAGTTTTGGGTCACTATCCGCACGGCAAGTGCTTTTTATGCGAGGATTTGGACGCTGAGGGCGCGCGCTTTGACGCTAGAGATATCACTAGCTGCGGGCTGATCGCGGGCGCGAAGGCGTATGAGGCACAGGGCGCGGCTAGGGCGGTAGAGGATCAAATTTTCGCGCAGGCAAACGAATATAAAGCTAAAATGACGGGATCTAGGCGCTTTGCGTGGTGTTATTTGGAGGACACAAGCTACAAATACAACGAGGAAAAAGCGCATTTTACGATAAATTTCACGCTGCAAAAAGGTAGTTACGCGACGGTGGTACTGGAGGAGATTTTACACAAAAATATTTTTGATTAAGATAGCTCTTTGTTATTTTATACGCCTATTTTGGCAATATATGCATCTAGAAACATTTAAATTATGAAAGGTTTTAAAAATGGAAAATATTTTTCTTTGTTCTTACTTTGCAGAGGTTGCGAGCAAGATCAATGAATTGGTGAAATTTAGTGGCAAGAAAGTTGCTTTTATCGATACGGCAGCAAAATTTGAAGAGGTAAATTTTTACGTAGATGAAGCGGTGGAAATTTTGGAAAAATTTGGTGCGAAGCTGACTCGTATTGATATTTCTTGTGTTAAAAACATGGTTGCGCAGGTTTCTGAATGTGATGATTTTTGCGCCTTAGACGATAAAATTTTAGCTACTATTAATGAATGTGACATCATTTATATAAGTGGCGGAAATACATTTTATCTTCTTAGTGAGCTGCGAAAATCGCGCGCTGCACAAACTATAAAAGATGCAGTTCATGCAGGTAAAATTTATATTGGCGAGTCAGCAGGTGCGATCGTAGCGGCACCAGATACGAGATATGCTACGCCTATGGATGAAAATAGCGTAAACGTGAGTGATTTTACAGGCTTAAATTTGGTGGATTTTTTCATAGTGCCACACTTTGGTTGTGAGCCTTTTGTGGAAGCTGCACGCGAGACAATGAAAAAATTTGGCAATTCTTGTGATTTGCGTCCTATAAATAATGCAGAATTTATCGCACTTTAATATAAAAATACAGCTATTTGACTAGTAAAAATTTATATAAAACGTAAGCTAGACTTTTGCTCAAAGGGTTGTCTATAAAGTCGCTTTTTGTATGTAAAATCATATGGCTTAGAAGAAGTAAGTGTAGTTGTATAAAAGCTAAAGCTATAAATTTAAGCCAAAACCGCTATAATTTCGCTCTGGCACGGTAAGCGGTCGCTTTTGTATCATACAAAAGAGGAAAGTCCGAGCTGCGATAAGACAAGGTTCCATCTAACGGATGGCTAGGGAAACCTAAGGGATAGTGTAACAGAAAGTAAACTTCCGCTTCGGCGGTAAAGGTGAAACGGTGGAGTAAGAGCCCACCGGCACGCTTGGTAACTTGCGTGGCCATATAAACCCAACCTGCAGCAAGAAGGGATGGTTTTGGTCTTATATTAAAACCCTTCGCTAGAGTTTGTTTGTAAAAGCAAGCGTAGATAAATGATCGTTCAAGACAGAACTCGGCTTAACGCCGTGCCTTTAAATTTATAAAACTATATTAGTTTGTTACGTATTTTTGAGCTTTTTGTAGTTTTATAAGCTCATTTTGAATATGTAAAGACTTGCTTTTTAAAAGCTCTATTGCTCCGCCAATTAATGCTTGTGCTTCTTGCGCTAGAGCTAGGCTCGTAAACATATCCTCACTAAAATTTTGTGACAATGCAGCTATCTTGCTTGTGTCTTCGTTTATCAATGCTAACTTAAATTCATTGATCCAACTATTCACCTGATGTTACCTCTCTCCATGCTTCAGATAGTTGCTTTACGACATTGGTTACTTCATTTAAAGCCGCGATATCGTTTTGTATATTTGCCATAGCAAGAAGCTGCATCTGTCTTGTATAAAGGCCGCTAAGATAGTGAGCTACATCACCTTGAGAATAATCAAGCGAATTTAAAAGCTCAACAAAAATAGCGTTTGTTCTATTAATATAATAAACTTTTTTCTCTATATCTCCAGCTTCTATCGCCTTTTTTGTACGAAATATAAATTTTAAAATTCCGTCATAAAGCATTTCTATTAATTTAGTTGGGGACTCAATGCCCCCAAAACTAGACTGTGCGTATGCACTATATGCACTTTGATTCATCTTTCTCTCTTATTTTCTGCTATTTATCTCTGCATCGATCATTGATTTTAGTGTTGAGAACTGATTTTCTAAACTCGCGATGATAGCGTTATACTTGATAAAACGCTCTTGCATTGTTGTGTATTTCTCATCTAAAAGCTTTTGTGTGCTCTCTTTGTTTTTTGTGATCGACTCATTTTCATCTTTTAACTGATTTTGCATAGCAACCATCGTACCACTTTTACCAACGACACCATCAAGCATTTTAGCTAGCTTTGTAAAAAGCCCATCTGTCTTTTTGGTTACTGGATTTATAGTAGCTTCATTCATACCTAGAGCTGTTAAGGCTGAATTTTTACCTTTTACTTCGATATTTTCGCCATCGCTTCTTTTTAAGATGATTCTTTTACCACTTTTATCAAGACTGGCTGTAACTCCAGTTATGCCAGCATCATTTATAGCTTGTTGAAGTTTTAGCGCGTTCTCTTCAGCTGTGGCTGTGGCTGTAGTTGAGAATGTAACTGACTTACCGTTTATTGTAAGATCACCAGCTTTTATGTCTAGTGCTCCAGCGCTAACGGTCGATGCCCCCATATAGCTTATTGGCTCGATCTTGCTTGATCCCATGAAAAATTTCTGAATCTCTTCAGGATCTTTGCTAAGAGCTGCATTTAGTTTATTTAGATCAAGCTGAAGCTGTCCGTCTTTATCAGGCACTATGCCATATTTGCTTAATGCTTTGCCTTCGCTATCTTGTCCATTTACAAGACGACCAATATTTGATCTTAAGCTTGAAATTTCGCTAACGCCTTGGAAGGTGCCAGCTCCCTTTTCCTCGTCATATTTTGTGGCTATACCAAGGTTCATGGTCATTAGGTTGTAGTCTTTGATAAATTCTTCAACCGCTTTTATTACCTCTTTTGTATCCTGAGAGACGCTTACGTTTGTTTTACCAGTTTCATTTAATGTAATAGAAATTCCCGGCCTTAAGTCGTTGAAGGTATTTTTGCTTCTTTTTACATTTACTCCGTTATATGTAAATTCCGCATCTTGTGCCTTTAAAATTCTATTTTTCTCAAAATTTGATGTCATCTTTGGTGTGCCATCAGGATTTGTTAGTAGAGTGCCATTTGCATCTTTATCTTGAAACTGCGTACTATCCCAGCCAAGCTTATCTAAAACACCAGCTGTATCATTTGAGAATTTAATAGTCTGTGTTGCGCCAGTGTTGCCTGATTGAAGCATGATTTGATTTGGCTTATCTCCGCCAACATTTAAAATTCTAGCTTGCAATTTACCACGACTAATATCATTTATCTTGTCTACAATATCTTGATATGTGGTTGATCTAGTTACGCTAATAGAAAATTTTTGTCCATCGATTTCAACGTCAAAAGAGCCGTTATTTGTCGCACCTACTAAGTTTGAAGCATTTTTGAAATTTGAGCTTTGAAATGTATCTTTTTGAGCAAGTTTTTGCACATCGATACTAAAATTTTGAACGCTAACACCATTTGCAGCTGAGGCTGTTACGCTTTTGCCAGCATTATTTGTAGTTCTTTTTAGATAAAGTGCCTCTCCGCCAAGTGTTTTGCCACTTACGTTTACGTTGCTAACTAGAGTTTTTAGCGCTGCAAGGTCTTTTTGCTTTAGATCATTTCTTTCTAGCCTTTTTGTTAAAGGTTTGATCTGTCCTGCTTCATCTGCTTCTTTTAATTTCTTGATAAGATCATCATTTAGCCCGCTATTTTTTGTACCGATTCCTAAATTTGTTACGTTACCTACTGCCATTTTTAACTCTCCTTGTCAAAAAGTATTCCGATACTTTCTTTGAAATACTCGCTTATTCTTATAGCTTCTTTGCTTGGAAGTTGTGTTATCTCCTCGCCAGTTTTAGCGTCTTTTACTTGCACGACCATTAAATTTAGCTTCTCGTTGTAAGCAAATCTTACATTAGTATCAAGCTGCTGCATTTGATAGTTTAATCTGTCAGTGACCTCTCTTGTTCTTTTGGCAAGCTCTTCGTTGCTAAGTCCGTCTAGCTCGTTAATGTCTTTTGTTTCGTTATTTTTATCAGCACTTAATTTAACATCAGAATGCTCGATAGGTCTGCTGTCTATTTGACGCTGAGCAGATGTGCTCATGCTCGTATCTAGTACCTGATTTGCTGCTGCCTTAAAGATTTCCATAGTTTTACTCCTTAAAACTTACGTTAGCTTCTACATCGGTAAAATTTTAAAATCCTTTAGTGTTTATATAAATTTTTGATTATTTAGGCTAAAATCGAGCAAAAATTTATAGGAAGAGATATGAAAATTTCATTTGAGTGCGAGTGTATTTTACTTCAAAAGACACTACTGCTTTTTTGTGGAAAATTAGCTGCTCATCATAAGGACTGTGATTTTATAGTGAGCGACCGCGAAATAGCAACAAGAAAACCGCTATTTATAATAGGAAAGAATTCTCATCTTTCTCATCCTTTTACCAAAATGGCACTTCTTGATACGCTTGAAGAATTTTACTCAGCTATGCAAATTTCAAAAGCAAATGAGTTTAATGAAACTAAAAATGAAAAGAGCTTAGAAGAAAAAATTTCACTTTTAATAGATAAATTTAAAGCTGATCTTCTTGAAATTTTAAGGGCAAATCAGTGAAGCTATACACTAAAATCTCAAGTGGTAAATTTAAAGGTAAAAGGCTTGAATTGCCAAGCCTAAGCACGACTAGAAGCACAAAAAGTATCGTAAAAGAGTCCTTTTTTAACGTCATTAGAGATGAAATTTATACTCTTACATTTATAGAGGGCTTTGGTGGAAGCGGCGTGATGGCATGTGAGGCCGTTAGCAATGGAGCACGTGAGGCTATTGCTATCGAAAAAGATAGAGTTGCTTTTAAAATCACGCAAAGCAACCTTAAAAGCCTAGAGAGCGTAAATTTAAAAGCAATAAATGGTGATACCTTTGCCATCTTGCCTGATCTTGTAAATTCTCAAAGTGGCAAGGTCTTGCTCTATCTTGATCCGCCATTTGATATAAGAGCTGGCTTTGATGATATTTACGTCAAGCTTGTAAATTTGATCTCGCAGCTAAAAAAAGAAAAAATTTACATGATAGTTTTTGAGCACAACAGCGACTTTAAATTTAGTGATGAAATTTCTACATATAAACTTGTAAAATTTAAAAAATTTGGAGCTACTTCGCTCTCTTATTTTCAATAAAAATTTATAGTAAAATTTGGAACATCTTTTGCTTTAAAAACCTAAAATAGCTAAATTTTAGGAAAAAATATGAAAAAATTTTTATCTTTTGTAGCAGCTTCAGTGATAGCTACTTCAGCCTTTGCTACGCAGATAAAAGAGCTTGCAAGCATAGTTGGTGTAAGAGATAACCAGCTAATAGGCTACGGCCTAGTTGTCGGACTAAACGGCACAGGTGATGGCTCAACGTCAAAATTTACGATCCAGTCTTTATCAAACATGCTTCAAGGTGTAAACGTAAAGATAAACCCAGATGATATCAAGTCAAAAAACGCAGCTGCTGTTATGGTAACAGCTAAGCTTCCTGCATTTGCAAGGCATGGCGATAAGCTTGATGTCGTGATCTCATCTATCGGCGATGCAAAAAGCTTGCAAGGTGGTACGCTTCTCATGACGCCACTAAAAGGCGTTGATGGTGATATTTACGCTTTGGCTCAGGGTGCTTTAAGTATCGGCGGAAAAAGCATGGGTAGATCAGGTGGCAACCACCCAACTGTTGGATCTATCCTAAATGGAGCTTTGGTCGAGCGAGAAGTGACTTATGACATTTACAATCAAGATAGCATAAGACTAAGCCTAAAAGATACAAATTTTAAAACCGCTCTTGATATCCAAAACGCTATAAATGCAAATATCTCTGATGATGCCGCAAAGGCGATCGATCCAAGAACGGTTATCGTTAAAAAGCCGGATGATGTTAGCATTATCGAGCTTGCAAGTGCTGTGCTTGATCTTGATGTAGAGTATAAGCCAGATGAAAAGATAGTGGTTGATGAGAGAACTGGCACAATAGTAAGTGGCATAAATGCTGTGGTTAGCCCAGTTGTCTTAACGCATGGTGCAATCACAATAAAAATAGAGCCAAATAGCTATGACGAAGCAGCGCAAAACGATGTAAATATAGGAAGCGATACGTCGGTCGCACCTAGTCAAAATTTACTTAAAATTTCAGGCGAAAAAACAACCGTTGCAAATGTAACAAGAGCGTTAAATAAGCTTGGGGCGACACCAAGTGATATCATATCGATACTTGAAAATTTAAAGCGAGTTGGTGCGATACAAGTTGATTTGGAGATAATATAATGCAAATAGATAACACCTTAGCGCTAAATTCATACAATGAAATTTCAGCAAATAAGATAAAAAACGCAAATGCTAAACAAGATACTCTTTTAAAAGAGCAAACTGATGCCTTTGAAGCATATATGGTAAAAGCCGTGCTTGATATTGCTTTAAAAGAAGATGAGCACAACTCGCTATATCCAAAGGCTGCTGGTAGCGACATTTATAGGTCAATGTATAACGATGCAATGAGTAAAGCATTGAGCGGAAATCTTGGTTTTTCAGAACTTTTGTACGATTTTTTAAAGAGAGACTCTTAAGTAAATTTATATTCTGCCGATGTAGTGATATAAACATTTTATTTTAAGAGGTATGAATATGATAAGGCCTTTGAACCAAAGACCAAATTTTCAGGCAAATACGCTAAATAAAAATAGCGATGCCAAGGTCGAAACTCA
Source organism: Campylobacter concisus (assembly GCF_003048405.1). NCBI lineage: Bacteria > Pseudomonadati > Campylobacterota > Epsilonproteobacteria > Campylobacterales > Campylobacteraceae > Campylobacter > Campylobacter concisus. The sequence goes on from NZ_PIQS01000006.1 coordinate 37,425, forward strand.
GAGTAAAGAAGTAAGAACAAACGAAAACGCAAAGCTAAAAGAGATAGCTGATGCCATAGCAAATGGCACTTATCAGGTTGATATCTCAAAAACGGCTAGGGCTGTGGCTGATGCGTTGCTGTAATTAAGGAATCTAAATGATAAAGAAGCTTTTGGACGAGGCTATAGGCGAGCTTGATGAGCTTATAAATTTAACCATACAAGATATCGCAAATATAAAAGAGGCTAAGCACTCAAGCGTTGATGAGAGTGTAAAGAAAAAAAATACCTTAGTTCGTGCATTTGAAGATACAAAAAGAGCACTAGATAAAGAGCTTTTAAAGGTATCAAAAGAAAGCGGTACGACTACACTTGCTAGCGTTTTAGACGATGAGGTGAAGTCAAAGCTTGTTCTTATGCGTTCAAAGCTTGAAAATTTACATAAAGTAAATAAAGAATATGCAAGACATGTTGTTGCTGTTAAAGAATTTTTTGACTCACTTAATGAAAAAATTTTTGGTACTAAAGCAAGTGAATACGGCCAAGATGGAAATAGCATAGATAATAATTTTTATAAATCAAGGGTTTAAAAAATGGCTAATATTTTTATGTCATTAGGCACGGGTGTTTCAGGACTAAATGCAGCCCAGCTTCAAATAAGTACAACCGGAAATAATATCGCAAACGCCGATAGCAACTACTATACAAGACAACGTGTTGTCCAATCTGCATCTCCAGCGATGAATACAGTCCCTGGCGGAGTTGGCACAGGCACACAAGTAGATACTATAACAAGGCTTCATGATGAGTTTGCCTACTCAAGACTAAAATACTCATCGTCAAATTTAGAAAATACAGCCTATAAACAAAGAATTTTGCAAGAAGCTACAAAATATTTTCCTGACCTAAAAGATAATGGAATGGTGAAAGATATTCAGGAGTATTTTTCCGCATGGAATAACTTTGCTTCAAACCCTAATGCAGGCGCTCAGAAAGTAAATTTAATAAATAAAGCAAGTGTATTGACTGCAAGTATCAACCGCTCATCAAAGATGCTTTATGATATGCATGAAAAGATTGATGAAACAATAAAAATAAATATAAAAGAGATAAATTCTCTAGGCAGACAAATAGCAAATATTAATAAGCAAATCCAAAGAATAGAATCAGGCGCAGACGCTGGTATAAAAATAAATGCAAATGATCTTCGTGATAAACGTGATGAGCTTGAGCTTGCTATGTCAAAGCTGGTAAATACAGCAGTTTATAAAAGCGATCTAAAGAGCAATTCTAGGGTAGATACAGGAATAACAGATCAAGGAAAATACTACAATCTAAACATTGGTGGCGTAAGTATCGTTGATGGTGTAAATTTTCATGAAATTTCTATGAGTTCAACCGAAAGTGGACGATATACAAAAATTTATTATGAAAGAGAAGATGGCAGAAGAATCCCAATGGAGGAAAAGATTACAGGTGGTAAAATTGGAGCTGCACTTGATCTTAGGGGTAGAAACTACGAGCCAGATAATGATAAATTTAGCGACGGAACGATCCAAAAATATATTGATAATTTAAATACATTTAGTAAAACCTTGATAACAAGTACAAATAATATCTATGCCGAATCCGCAGTTGAAATTTCTAACTCAGATCCGATAAGTTATTTAGAAGGCGATAAGACGTTGATGAATCATGATAATAGCATAAGAAATGGAAGTTTTGAAGCTATTGTTTATGATAACAAAGGCAATGTCGTGGCCAGAAAAACTATAAATGTAAATGGCACGACGACGATGAATGATACAAGATATGGCAACTCTATCGTCAAAGACTTTAACTCAAACTCAGATGACAATAAAGACAATAATATGTTAAATGACGTTGATGACTTTTTCGAGGCATCATATTTTTATGATAAAAATACTAAAAAAGGCACATTTTCTCTCATTCCAAAACAAGCTCAAGGGCTTTATAGCATATCAATAGTCGATCACGGTACAAATTTCCCAGGCGCTGTTGGTATAAATAGATTTTTTTCAGGTACTGACTCAAATAGTATCGGTATAAATCAAAATTTTACCCAAGACCACACAAAGCTTCGTGCCTACTCAAAGCCGGTTATCGGAAATAATGAAGTTGCAAATAAAATGATCCAGCTTCAGTATCAAAAGCAAACCTTTTACTCAAGTGGCATAGCGCTTGATAGAGATGAGACGATCGAGGGATATTACCGCTATCTTACGACTGACATGGCGAGTGATACAGAGGCGAATAATACGATCCACGATACAAATACATCTTTGCAAAAGACAGCTGAAGAGGAATTTCAATCAACAAGTGGCGTAGATACGAACGAAGAGCTTACGAATTTGATCCGCTTTCAAGCAAGTTACGGCGCAGCGGCAAAGATCATCACGACAGTTGATCAAATGCTTGACACGCTTCTTTCACTAAAACAATGAGCGAGCTAAAGAGCCTTTTAGACTCGCACGTACTTAGCAAAAATACAAATTTGGGGCTGTTTGAAGCCCCAGATCCACTTCAAGTAGCTACTAAATTTAAAGAGCCAAACATAGCACTCATTTGTGCGTTATTTGCCTATGGCAACGCAAAGATGATAGTAAAATTTCTAAATTCACTTGACTTTAGCTTACTTGATGAGAGCGAGCAAAATATCAAGAAAAATTTATCAAATTTTAAATACCGCTTTCAAAATGAAAATGATGTGAGAGAAATTTTTATTACTCTCTCACGCCTTAAAAAAGAGGGCGAGATAGAAGGAATTTTACGCCAAGGTCTTGCAAAAAATGGCGAGATGATAGAGGGCGTAAATGAGCTTATCAAATTTATATATAAGCTAAATTCTTACCGCTCGGACGGATATGAGTTTTTCTTTGGTAAGAGTTTTAACAAAGAGCCACAAAGCCCATATAAACGCTATAACATGTATCTTCGCTGGATGGTAAGAGATAGTGATATCGACCTTGGGCTATTTAAGAATTTACCAAAAGATAGGCTTTTGATACCGCTTGATGTGCATACGCATAGAGTTTCTTTAAATTTAGGACTTACAAATAGAAAGAGCTACGATTTTAAAGCAGTCATGGATCTTACAAAAAAACTTAGAGAATTTGACGAGTTTGATCCGATAAAATACGACTTTGCGCTTTATAGAATAGGACAGAGTAAAGAGCTAGAAACTATCGTAAAAAATCTCAAAAAATAAAAATTATTGCTAAATTTTTAAATTTAGGGTAGACTTGCCATACAATTTTATCCATAAGGAGATTGTATGAAAAAAATCGTTTTACTAAGTGCAGTTTTAGGAACTTTGCTTTTTGCTCACGAAGGTCATCACTTTGATGCAAAAGCTGGAGAGCATCTAGTTATACCTGTTAATGAACTAAGCGAGAAGGGCGATAAGAGTGTCGGCGAAGTAGTAGCTGTTAAGACAAACTACGGCGTTGCATTTTTTCCAAATTTAAAAGGACTTACTGCAGGACTACACGGCTTTCACATCCATGAAAATGCTGACTGTGGTGCGACTGAAAAAGGTCTTGGCATGAAAGCAGGCGGTCACTGGGATCCAGCTGGCACAAAGATCCACTCTTTTGCATGGGATGATAAAGGTCACAAAGGCGATTTGCCAGCACTTTACGTAGATGTTGAGGGTAATGCGAACTATCCAGTGCTAGCCCCAAAGATAAAAAGTCTTGACGAGCTAAAAGGTCACTCACTAATGGTTCATGTTGGTGGTGATAATCACAGCGACAACCCAAAAGCACTTGGCGGTGGCGGTGCTAGAATGCTTTGTGGCGTTATTAAGTAATCACTTTAATAAACGAGTCTTTGCGCTAGATCTAAAGGCTCGTTAAAATTTATAAATTTTAAAAATCTCTCATTTCAAATATAAAAATTTTACAAAAAGATAAGTACAAATAAATTACAATCTACTTTTATTTCAATTATCAAAAGAGCAAAAATGGAATTTGATCTACTTAGCTATGTCGTTTTTTTTGTAGCTGCATTTTTAGGCGGTTTTATCGATTCTATCGCTGGGGGAGGCGGGCTTATAACGCTTCCAGCTATTATGGCGATGGGCGTGCCACCACACCTTGCACTTGGTACAAATAAGCTTCAAGGAGTCTTTGGTAGCTTTACAGCAACCCTAAATTTCACAAAACGGGGATTAATTAATTATAAAGAGTGCTTTGTAGGTATTGTTTTTACTTTTATTGGAGCTATCATTGGAGCAGTGGTGATCCTATTTTTAAATACAAATTTTTTAAAGATAATTATCCCATTTTTACTGATTGCTATTTTTATCTATACGCTTTTTATGCCAAAAGTCGGTGAAAATGATAGAGCCGCAAAGATGAATGAAAAGCTATTTTATGTAGTTTTTGGGCTGATACTTGGCTTTTATGATGGTTTTTTTGGTCCAGGAACAGGCTCTTTTTGGACATTTGCGATAGTGGCATTAATTGGGCTAAATTTAAAAAAGGCTGTCGCTCATACAAAACTTTTAAATTTTACTAGTAATATCGTTGCCCTTGGCATTTTTATAGCTGGTGGCCAGATGCTTTGGGCTGTTGGACTTTTAATGGCAGTTGGTCAAATTTTAGGCGCATATTTTGGATCAAATCTTGTCATTAAAAAAGAGGTCAAATTTATTAGAACAATGTTTTTAGCAGTCGTTGCAGTTACTATTTGTAAATTGATTTTCGATTATTTCAGAGTTTAAAATTAAAAATGTTTTAACAATAATTTTGTTACAATCACGCAAAATTCTAAATCCAAGGTAAATTAATGAAAGATTTGTTTCTATTTTCAAATTTCCTAAATAACTCCCACGCCTTTATCTATGCGTTTCACTTTCTGCTTGTAGCTTTGATTGTTATCATAGTTGCTTATATAGCAAGGAGTAAGATGCAACTTGTGCCAAGAGGTCTTCAAAATATAGTTGAAGCTTATTTAGAGGGCGTTATATCGATGGGAAGAGATACTTTAGGTAGTGAAAAACTAGCAAGGAAATATCTTCCACTTGTTGCAACTATCGGTTTTATCGTATTTTTTTCAAATGTTGTAGGTATTATTCCTGGATTTGAGTCGCCAACTTCAAGTCTAAATTTAACTCTAGTTTTGGCTTTAGTTGTATTTGTTTATTACAACTTTGAGGGCATTAGAGAAAATGGATTTTTCAAATACTTTGGACACTTTATGGGACCGAATAAATTTCTAGCTCCTATTATGTTTCCAGTTGAAGTCATCTCACATCTTTCACGTGTAGTTTCGCTATCATTTCGTCTTTTTGGTAATATCAAGGGTGATGATCTATTCTTGCTAGCGATGCTTACACTTGCACCTTGGTTTGCTCCACTTCCAGCTTTTGCGCTTCTAACGCTTATGGCTGTTTTGCAAACATTTATCTTTATGATGCTAACTTACGTTTATCTAGCCGGTGCCGTTGCTATTAGTGAGCACGAGCATTAAAATTTAAAGCCATATTTTTATATGGCTTTTTCCTTTTTAAAACTATTTAAATTTTTAAATCACATTCTTTATTTTTCCAGTCAAAACGCTCATTTTTAGATATTTTAAAAGAAAGTATCGCTAAAATACGCCTTAAAAATTTGTATAAATTTAAAGGTAAAAATATGTTTGAAGTCGTTATTGGTTTAGAAGTTCACACTCAGCTTAATACAAAAACTAAAATTTTCTGCTCTTGCTCAACTAGCTTCGGCGATGAGGCAAATACTCATGTTTGCCCAACTTGCCTAGCACTTCCTGGAGCGCTACCTGTGCTAAACAAAGAGGCTGTAAAAAAGGCTATCAGTTTTGGCACAGCGATAAATGCTAAGATCAATAAAAAATCAGTCTTTAATAGAAAAAACTACTTCTATCCAGACCTTCCAAAGGCATATCAAATTTCTCAGTTTGAGATACCTATCGTTGAAGGTGGCGAGCTAATTATCGACGTAAATGGCACTAAAAAACGCATAGGTGTAACAAGAGCACACCTTGAAGAGGATGCTGGCAAGAACATCCACGAAGAAACCGAGAGTCTGGTTGATCTAAACAGAGCCGGCACACCACTTCTTGAGATAGTTAGTGAGCCAGATCTTAGAAGCAGCGATGAGGCGGTGGCTTATCTTAAAAAACTACACTCAATCCTTCGCTTTTTAAATATAAGTGATGCAAATATGCAGGAAGGTAGCTTTCGCTGCGACGCAAACGTCTCTATCCGTCCAAAAGGCGATACCAAGCTTTATACAAGGGTTGAGATAAAAAATCTAAACTCATTTAAATTTATCCAAAAGGCGATTGACTACGAAGTAGAGCGCCAAAGTGCAGCTTGGGAAGATGGTAAATACGACCAAGAAGTCTATCAAGAGACAAGGCTGTTTGACACGACAAATTTAGTGACAAGATCTATGCGTGGCAAAGAGGATAGCGCGGAGTATAGATACTTTCCTGACCCTGATTTGCTGCCAGTTGAGATATCAGAAGATATGTATAACGAAGCGATAAAAATTCCAGAGCTTGCCGAGCAAAAGGTCGCAAGATATGTTAGCGAGCTAGGCGTAAAAGAGAGTGATGCGCTAAATTTAACTCAAAGCGTTGAGATGGCTAGATATTTTGAAGAGTTGATCGCTGCTGGAATTCAGCCAAAACTAGCTACTACATGGCTAATAGTTGAGCTTCTTGGCCGCTTAAATAACGGCGTAACGATCGAGACAAGCCCAGTTAATAGTGCTAAAATGATAAATTTACTAAAACGCATAGAAGATGGAACGATAAGCGGCAAGGCTGCAAAAGAGGTTCTAGACTACCTAATGGAAAATGACGCGGACGTCGATAGTGTCATCGAAAAGCTTGGCTTAAAACAAGTGAGCGACGACTCAGCGATTATTGCGATCATAGATCAAATTTTGGTTGCAAATACTGACAAAGTCGAAGAGTATAAAAACGGCAAAGATAAGATGTTTGGCTTCTTTGTCGGTCAGGTGATGAAAGAGGGCAAGGGTGCCTTTAATCCAGGCAAGGTCAATGAGCTTTTAAAGGCCAAAATAGGCTAAAAAAGGGCTAAAATGAGCATAGCAGTCATCGGAGCTGGCAAGTGGGGCAGTGCGCTTTTTCACGCATTTAGTGAAAATAACGAGTGTGTCATCAGCTCAAGAACGCCAAGAGACATGCTAAATTTTGTAAGCTTGGATGAAGCCTTGAAGTGCGAATATCTAGTCTGCACGATCCCAACGCAAGCTACAAATTTATGGCTAAAGCAAAACTACAAAAACAAAGATCAAAAGATCTTAGTCGCCAGTAAGGGCATAGATACGACAAATCTTAAATTTCTAAATGAAATTTACGAGGATTTTGTTGATGGAGAAAATTTAGCCTTTCTCTCAGGGCCGACCTTTGCAAAAGAGATCATGCAGAAGCTACCTTGCGCCTTGGTGGTAAATTCTAAAAATCAAAATTTAGCTTCAAAATTTGCTTCATTTTTTCCAAACTATATGAAAGCATACACTTCTGATGACGTGATCGGCGCTGAGGTGTGTGGTGCCTATAAAAACGTGATCGCCATAGCTGGCGGCATCTGTGACGGCCTTGGTCTTGGCAACAACGCAAGGGCAAGTCTCATTTCACGTGGGCTTGTCGAGATGGCCAGATTTGGCAAATTTTTTGGCGCAAAAGATGAGACATTTATGGGGCTAAGCGGCGCAGGGGATCTGTTTTTAACTGCCTCATCGATACTTTCACGCAACTACCGCGTAGGCCTTGGCATCGCAAGGCACGAGAGATTAGAGAAAATTTTAAATGAGCTTGGCGAGGTAGCCGAGGGCGTCGATACAGCAAGAGCTATTAGCAAGATTGCCAAAGAAAAGGGCATATATGTTCCGATTGCCAGTGAGGTTGAAAATATGCTAAATGGCAAAGATGTTTTTGAGAGCGTAAAATCGCTTTTGGGAAGAAGATGAAAGCTTTTAAATTTATACTTTTTGTGGCTATTTTTGCTCTGGGGCTAAACGGCGCTGAAGTGAGCCTAAGAGCCAAAATCTCGCAGATGATAATGGTTGGTTTTAACGGAGCTAGCACAAAGGACGCTGCGTTTCGCGCGATGTTAAGCGACGCTGGGTACGAGAGATTTGGCGGAGTGATGCTACTTGGCAGAAACATCACCAATAAGACCCAGCTAAAATCTAGCATAAAAGCTATCAAAGAAAAAAGTCCTAAAATTTTTATTGCTATCGACGAAGAGGGCGGAAATGTAAGCCGCATGAAGGATAAGAGCTTTGACGGCCCATATCCTAGCGCATACGAGGTCGCAAGTACGCTTGACATCAAAAGCGCATACGATCTCTACTTGAAAATGTCTATAAATTTAAAAGAGTGCGGCATAAATTTAAATTTCGCTCCAGTGGTCGATCTACACGATGAAAACTCGCCGATCATTGCCGCTAAACAAAGGGCGTTTAGTGAGTATGCAAGCAAGGTGGTGATCTATGCTGATGCTTTTATGGACGCATTTAAAGAGCAGGGCATCCTAACGACTCTTAAGCACTTCCCGGGACACGGCAGCTCAAAAGAGGACTCGCATAAAAATAAGAGCGAAGTCACGCTAAGTAAAGATGCGCTGCTGCCATACAAAGACGCTATAAGCACGGGTAGAGCGCAGATCATCATGGTCGGGCACCTTTTTGTAAAGGGTATCGACGAGGACAATCCAGCCACACTTTCTAAAAAAATAATAACCGATCTCTTGCGAAATGAGCTTAAATTTAACGGTGTTGTCATTAGTGATGATATGCTTATGAAAGGCGTTGGAGACGAAGTTTTGGCGCAAAAGGTGGTGAAATTTATAAACGCTGGTGGCGATATCTTGCTCTTTAGTGAGTTTAAGATAAATAACCAAAGAACAGCCGATTTAGTCACTCAGATCATAATTGACGCCGTAAATGAGAGAAAAATCAGCAAAGAGCGGATAGACGTATCATATAAGAGGATAATGGCTCTAAAAGCGAAGCTTTAATGGTTACCCTGATGAGTTGCAATCCACTTATTAAGAAATAGAAATTTAGTGGAATTTTAAGAAACTTTAAAAAGTATTTTAGACTAGTAAATTTCTATCAATCTCGTCTTTTTCTAAATCAAAGTATAAAATTTCAAGCCGCATTTCATCGTCGTATTTAAAACCCATAGACTCTTGTTTTACCCCATCTATTTTTGGATATATTAGATAAAGCCTGCCGCAATTATATTTTTTACCATAAGCATATAGCTGATATAAGTCAGCTTGTGAGATATCATCTCTTGACTTAACTATCTTCCATTTTGTATCAGCTATAAATTTATCTTCTAAAAATATATCAGGTCTTAGCCTAAAGCTTTTTGGGTTTTCTACGAGGTGTTTTTCTGAGTGTTGTAATATAGTGCCTGGAAAGCTTTTCTTTATAAAATTTCCGACATAGCTTTCAAAGAGCGTATTCATGTCAAACAGCAAAGCAAAAGCCACATCGCTACCTCTATACGGACTAAACGACTTGTTTTGTAAAAATATCTTACTCCATAAAAGCGCTTGCTCATAGTGTTTTGTTTGGCGATTTAGTTTTAACCGGCTAAAGTCCGCGTTTATATCAGAGCTAGATGAAATTTCATCAAAAATAAATAAATATTCCCTAATGAGTCGTTGATTTCTGCTTGATTTTGAGCGCCTGTATAAAAACTCAAGCGTACTTTTTATGAGGCGATTTTCGGCTCTATCTATGGAAAATTCCTGATAGCAAACGTAAAATCTCTCTTTATGGACGATATTTTTACGTATTTGTTCCGAGATTTTTAGCTTTCCTTTTAAAAATTTTAGATTATCTTCTAGCACCACATAGTCGCTTTTTATGCCTATTTTTATAAGTTTTGATACTTCATTTAGGAACATCGATATAAAAATTTCAAGAAGTGGTAGATTCAAGCTTTTTAAATTCGCTATGTTCGCTATGTTTATATTTTTAAATGGATGGTTTTTTAAAGTTTTTAACATTCTTAGTAAAATTCTTTTAGAATTTTCTACCGCTTCTTTATTGCCGCCATTGTCATTATCATGGATTTTTGGAAGTATCTCAAGGCTATCGCCACTTTTTGTCTGGATGATACCGACGTAGTTTTGAGCTTGTAAAAAATCGCCCTTTTTATCTCTGCCGAGCTTTAAAAACTCTACTGCGACAAAATTTTCTCTAGTAAAGGCATCTACGGCGTTAAATAAGTCTTGGTCGTCTTCTGGGCGAAATTTTTCAAACTCTATTAAGTATTTGGTCATTGCTTTGCGTTTTATTTCATTCGTAAATTTTTATATAGCTTTGAGGGTTGTTGAAAGTTTCTTGGTCGCTTATCTCATATAGGACTTTATCGTCTATATCGTCGATCTTTGATCCAAATAATTCTTTTGTAGCCATATTTTTCTTGACTTTAATAAACTGCAAATCCTCATCTTTTTGATTATCGCCCAGAACTAGTCTTATTTTCTCCCAATCGTCATAAAAATACTCTTGTAGCAGCGGTAAAATTTTGTTTTTAAAGACATTTGCAAGCATTTCCATGTCTGACACATTTATAAAATAAGCATGTCCTATCGTGTGATCTCTGTCGTAAAGATACTCTATGCGCTCGTTTATCATTTTTAGCATTTTGCCTATATTTATACCTTCGATATTTATTTTGTTTAGTTTGTCATATTCTGGCATTATCTCCACAAACTCAAACCTTCTTCTAAGAGCTGTATCCATAAGAGCTATGCTGCGATCCGCCGTATTCATCGTGCCTATTATGTATAAATTTGACGGCACTCCAAATTTCTCTTTTGAGTATGGCAGCTCGACCATTATCTCATCAGTCGCTCCGAGCCTTTTTGATGGCTCTATAAGAGTTATGAGCTCACCAAAAATTTTAGAGATATTCCCGCGGTTGATCTCATCGATAAAGATGGCATATTTTGGTGTGTTTTCATTAAAAAACTTTTGTCGCTCATCTTTTGGCAAATCGCAAAAATCACTAAGCTTGCCCTTGTAATTACTAAGAAGCAAGGCATTTTCGCAGCACTGATAAAAAATTCCTTTTGATATCTCATAAGTTATATCGCCATCTTCGTTTTCGCTGTCAAATACAGGCTTTATGCCCTCAACAAATTCCTCATATCCATAGCTTTGGTGAAATGTTATAAATTTAAAATTTTCTTTAGTGTAGTTTGTTCCTACCTTTTGTTTTTTTATCTCTTTGTATTTTTCGTAAAGCTCTATGGCTTCAGGACACTCATCGTTAAGCGCTTTTATATCTACACACCATTCATTTTTCTCGTTTTTCTCAAATATAAAAGGCGGGTCTTTTCTTTTAATGTTTACATATTTGCAATCCATTTTTGTATGAACCAGCAAGTCTGTTGATATTGTCTGGTTTGGTTTTTTTGAATTCGACTTTATTGATTTTAATTTAAATAAAGCGTGATTTACTATGCCGTTATTTAACTTAAGCCAACCACCATTAATATTTGAAATAGCCGCATCACATAATATGGCTGCTGCCACTTGATACCAAGTATAGTTTTCTATTTTTAACATTTCATATAACGCGTCAGTGTCATCGCTCGATTTTACATTGAGATTTTGAGTAAAATTATTCATAATCTTTGAAAGCCTATATGTCTTTCCAGTTCCAGGAGGACCGTATAAAATTTGATTAAGTGGATAAGTTAATTTCTTGTCATTGTCGGTCATTTTATATCCTTCATTATCACTATTGTTTAGTACATCGTGTGTTGACTTATTTTCCTTTGCATATTGGTTCCATAATAGAGACGAATATTCATAAAAGTCCATATAGTTTGGCTTATTTTTTAGTAGTTCTTTTTGAATTTCTGATATGTTTTTTGATTTTATATTATTTTTTTGAGCCAAATACTTGAAAGCTTCTTTTGAGACAATGTGTAGAAGTGTTTTGTCTGGTGCATATAAAAAGGCTATTTTCCATTTTATGGCATTGCCAAGATCAATATCATCTATATTTTCAAATTCTTTGTTTTGTGCATATTTTATAATTTGTAAAATAAGACTTTTTATTTTTTGAAATGCTTGATTTCTAGTCTCTCCATATTTTTCATACCATCCATACTCTGTATCACCAGTTTGTCCACTTTTTAGTTCCTTTTCGACATCGTTTTGTGCTCTTTTAAAAATTCCAAATTTATAAGCAGATCCACCCCATATACTTATAAGATTTTCTGTTTTACTTTCAAGCCAAAAGGTAAAAGTATCCTTGCTCTTAACGCCTGTGTATTGCTCTAAGGTCATATTTTCTACAGCTTGAAAAGGCCATCTTTGTTGAAAGTCATCCCTTAATTTCAAGCGTTCTTGCCATGAAACCATTTTTGCTCCTTGTTTATTTTCTTAAATTTAGTGTCCTATTTTATCTCACAACCCATCAAATTCTTTTTTTAGCTCCTCTCTTAGCTCTTCAGCTCTATCTTCGCCGTTTTTGAAATTTATCTTTATAAAGCCATCAAGCTCGTCCAAGATCGCAAAGAGTTCGCTCTCCCAGCTTAAATTCTCTTGCTTTGATAAAGTTTCCAGTTTTTCTCTTATTTGCTCTAAGGCATCTAATGCTTTATCTTTATCAGACTCACTATTTAACGCATCTTCAAATAAAATATCTTGCCTTAAGGCGTTTATTTTTTTAAATATTACGTTGCAAAATTTAGGGTATTTTTCAGCGTTGTTTAAATTTTGCAAAACCTCTTGCGCAGCTTTTTGATAAGCTGGCACCGCTCTTTCTTCGTCGAGCTTTTTGGTGAGTTTTTGCACCTGAAAGTACAAAATAAGCGCTGCAAAAAACGCTAAGAGCAGGTAGATCGTGATGCTATTCATTTTTACTCCTTTTTCTAAATTTATCCACGCTAATTATTGCAAGCGCCAGCCAGATCATACAAAATGAGACGACTTTGTAGCCATCTAAAATTTCGCCATAAATGAAGACCGCGCAAAGGATCGCGATGGTTGGCGAGATGTATTGCAAGTAGCCAATCGTTGTTAAATTTATCCTTGTTGCAGCTGCGTTAAAAGCGACAAGTGGCACGATGGTTACGATGCTTGAGGCGATCATTAAAAGTGAGTCTTCATTTAGCCCAAAGTGGCTTTTACCTAAAAGTGCTATGTAAAGGACGTAAGCAAGTGCAAATGGAAACATAAAAAATGTCTCTATAAAAAGCCCGTTAAATGCGCTAATCTTTGCCATCTTTCTAACTGCTGCGTAAAATCCAAATGAAAGCGGCAAGATAATGGAAACTAATGGCAATCCGCCTTGGGCATAAATTTGTACGCTAATGGCTAAAACGACTATACAAATGGCTAAAATTACGCTTTTATTTAGCCTTTCTTTGAAGATGATAACGCCAAGGAGCATGCTTATTAGTGGATTTATAAAATAGCCCAAGCTTGTGTCCAAAATTTTGCCATTGCTAACCGCATATACATAAACGCCCCAGTTTGTGGTGATAAATATGCCACTCAAAAATAGGATTTTTAGCGAACGAATATCTTTAAGTAAAGCAAAAATTTCTCCCATTTTGCCACTAAAATAAAGCACTGCCGCCATCAAGAAAAATGACCAGATGATCCTGTGGGCTAAAATTTCATAAGCATTGACATCTTTACTAAATAGGTTGAAATAAACCGCCAAAAACCCCCACATAAAAAAGGCGCTAAGCGCGAGAATAACGCCTTTTTGGCTCTCATTTAGTCTTGGTATTTTTGTCGCCTTTTATAGAATTTATACTATCTATCATCAAAAGCGTGACAGAGATGGCTAGGCAGATCATTAAAAAGTATGAGCTTTTCTCCAGTCTCTCGCCGATGGCAAATGAGACAAAAAGCATCATTATAGGCTCAAAATATGTAAGCAAACCTAGTACATTTATCGGCACGAGCGTGCTTGAGAGGATCTGGGCGATGAGGGCTATGCCGCTGATAGCACCAAGCAAGATGAGCAGATAGTAGATGTTTGGATTTTGGCTCATTACGTAGTCCATATCGGCTGTGAGCGCAAAATAAAATGAGAATAAAAACATAAAAATTATCTCGATAACAAAGCTTGAGAAATTTGCAAGGTTGTAGTACTTTCTAATGGTAAAATAGACTGGATAAAGGCAAAAAACTACAGCGCTCTCCCACGAGATGCCACCGCTTATGACCGCTGTGCTAAAGACGCCAATGGCAGCGAAAAATATCGATGCTAACTTTATTTTTGAGAGGTGCTCTTTGAAAAATATCCGTCCAAAAAGGACCATGACTATTGGCATGATGAGGTAGCCTATCGAGACTTTTAGCGCTGCGCCGTTACTTGGAGCCCAGAGATAGAGCCACATCTGAAATGAGACGATGAGCGAGGTAGCAAGCAAAACTAGTAAAATTTTAGGTTTTAGCTTTATTTTTAGAAGTAAAAATTTGAAATTTCGCTGCTGTTTTAACAAAAAAATGGCGGCGATGACAAAAGGCATGGCAAAGATCATGCGGTATCCAATAAGAGCTTGCGTGCTGATGGGGTTCATGAGCACTGACATGTAGTAGATGCAGTTAAACAAAACAGATGCCAAAAGCGAATAAAATATGCCTTTTATCATGAAAAAATTCTGCTCCTTTTTGGGTAAATTTAAAGTAGCGATTGTAGGCAAAATATCTTTAATAGCCCATTAATGGCTTTTATTTTTTAAGTTTGCCGTGATATAATCAGCGTCTAATTTAAGGCAAAAAAGATAGGAAAATAAATGACTTGGAACCGCGATAGCTGGAGAGAATTTAATATCTTGCAACAACCAAAATACCCAGATTTAAAAGAGCTTAAAGAGGTCGAAGAAAAATTAAAATCGCTTCCTCCTTTGGTCTTTGCTGGCGAGGCTAGAAGTTTAAAAGAAGAACTTGCAAAAGTTTGTAATGGTGAGGCGTTTTTGCTTCAAGGTGGCGACTGCGCTGAGAGCTTTACAAATTTTAATGCAAACAACATCAGAGATATGTTTAAGGTTTTACTTCAAATGGCGATAGTTTTAACCTTTGCTGGTGGCTATCCAGTGGTCAAAGTGGGCCGCGTGGCAGGGCAGTTTGCAAAGCCTAGAAGTAGCGATTTTGAAGAGGTAAATGGCATTAAGCTTCCAAGCTATAGGGGCGATATCATAAATGGCTTTGAATTTGACGAAAAGGCAAGAGTGCCTGATCCAAAACGTATGATAGAGGCGTATTATCAAAGCGCATCTACGATGAACTTACTTAGAGCCTTTTCAAGAGGTGGTTTGGCCGACCTTCATCAAGTGCATAAGTGGAATTTAGGCTTTGTTAAAAAGCCAGAGATCGGCGAAAAATACGCAAAACTAGCTGATGAACTAACAAAGACACTTTCATTTATGGCAGCTTGTGGCATCACTTCAGCAAATACGCCAGTCATAAATCAAACCGCGGTTTATACATCTCACGAGGCACTTTTGCTACCTTATGAAGAGGCATTGACTAGGGTTGATAGTCTTAGCGGTGAATGGTACGACTGCTCGGCTCATATGCTTTGGATAGGTGAGAGAACACGTGGTATAAACGACGCTCACGTGCATTTTTTAAGCGGCGTGAAAAATCCTATCGGTGTAAAGATCGGACCAAGTGCAAAGGCTGAAGATGTCGTCGCACTTGCAAATAAACTAAATCCAGAAAATGAAGCTGGCAGACTAAACGTGATAATCAGAATGGGTGCTGATAAGATAGGCGAAAATTTACCAAAAATTTTAAGAGAGCTAAAGCGAGAAGGGCTAAATATCGTTTATAGCATCGATCCGATGCATGGCAACACTGTAAAAACATCAAATAACTACAAAACCAGAGAATTTGACAAGATAATAAGCGAAGTTAGAAGCTTTTTTGAAATTCACAAAGCTGAGGGCACAAGAGCTGGCGGTGTGCATCTTGAGATGACAGGCCAAGACGTGACTGAGTGCACGGGTGGGGCATTAAATATCACTGAAAGTTCGCTTGAGCAAAGATATGAAACACAGTGTGATCCAAGGCTAAATGCTGATCAGGCACTTGAGCTTGCATTTTTGATGGCTGATCTAGTTAAAAAAGCTTAGAATTTATAAAATTTGGAGAAAAAAATGGTAAATGTTTATGATCTAATCGTTGTTGGTGGCGGACCTTGTGGAATTGCTAGCGTAGTTGAGGCAAAAAGAAATGGCTTAAACAACGTTTTGCTTCTTGAAAAAGGTGATAATCACAGCCAAACGATAAGAAAATTTTATAAAGATAATAAACGCGTAGATAAAGAGTATAAAGGGCAAGATAGCACGATACATGGCGTAGTTTCGTTTGAAGATGGCACAAAAGAGAGCACGCTTGACTATTTTGATAAACTGCTTGACACTGAAAAAATTGAAGCTTTTTTTAATTCTGAAGTAGAGAGCGTAAAAAAAGATGGAGAAATTTTTAAAGTAACTACCTCAAAAGCCGTATATGAAGCTAAAAATGTGATGATATCAATTGGCAAAATGGGACGACCAAATAAGCCTGATTATAAAATTCCGCCTTCACTAAACTCAGTTGTAAATTTTAACCTTGATAGCTGTACAAACGGTGAGAAGGTGCTTGTTGTAGGTGGCGGAAACTCAGCAGTTGAGTATGCGATCGAGCTTTGCCAATACAATAAAACCACAATCGCTTATAGAAAAGATAATTTTAGCCGCGTAAATGAGACAAATTTAAGTGCGCTTTGGGAGCTAGAAAAGCATGGTAAGATAAAAGTTAGGCTAAATCACGATATAAAAGAGTTAGATAACGAATCAGGCAAAGTTAGAGTGCATTACGAAAATGGCAAAATTCGCGTTTATGACAGAGTTGTCTATGCGATAGGCGGCTCAAGTCCGGTTGATTTTTTACAAAAATGTCAGATAAAAATTGATGAAAAAGGCACTCCAATAGTTGATAGCAACTACCAAAGTAGCGTACCAGGACTTTATGTGGGCGGTGACATCGTGCTAAAAAATGGCGGCTCAATAGTCGTTGCGCTAAATCACGCTCATCACGTCATAAAAGACATTTTAAAGGGCAAGGCATAAGCTTGATAAATAAAATTTTACTAGCTATTTTTTGTTTGATAGCTGGCTTTTGTCTATCGTTTTTTAAATCTCCAAAAGAGGATGAGACACCAAAAGATACTAATCAAACGATTTATTCTATAAATTTTGACAATTTGCCAGAAGAAGAGAGACAAAAATACATTAGCAAAGACGATCTTTACGAATATGGCGGATATATAACTCCAAAAAGCTATATCCAAAATTTTACTGAAACGAACGATCAAAATTTATCAAATGATGTAAACGAACTTCAAGAACAAGTTCGTGAGCTAAGTAAAAAAAATAAAATTTTAGCTACTGATAATGTTGATATCAGCGAGAAAAATTTAGACTTTATAAGCAAAATTTCAGAGATGAAAAAAAATATCGAAAATGAAAAAAATGAGATAGTTGAAAAAAATCAAAAGACGCTAGGTGAGCTTGAAGCACAACATTTTGAAAATATACAAACTCTCACAAAACGGCTAAATGAAGCTCAAGCTGATATGATTGAGAGCTCAAAAGCCTATGAAAAAAAGATAATAGACCTTGAAAATGCGATAAATGAGGCAAAAAATGGCGATGAAAGTAAGGTAAAAGACATCGAAGCAAATTTTGCTAAATTTAAAGAGATGGCTGAGGCAAATTACACAGCTTTAAAAGAGCAAAATATAGAGCTAAATACGACGCTGGCTCAAAAAGACGCGCTAATAAAAGAGTATGAAAATGCTCAAAATGAAAAAGATAAAAACGAAAAAAGAGAAATTTTGCTTTTAAAAGAGGAGATCGAGCGAGCAAAAAATGACGCTAAGACACAAAAATTTAGCTATGAAAAAGAGATAAATGCACTAACTGATGGCTTTGAAACACAAAAAAGTGTTATGGAGGATGAGCTTTCAAAAAAGGCAAATAAGATAATTGATCTTGAGGAAGCGCTTGAGTCAAATCAAACTGCCTTAAAAGATAGAATTTATGAGCTTGATGAGATAAAGAAAAATTTAAACTCAAAAGATTTGGCAGTTGAAAACTATAATGGTAAAAATTTAGAGCTAAACGCCTCTCTTGCGGCACTTCATAAAAGTTTTAATGATTTAAAAGAAAAAAATCTTAAAAGCGAGCAGGAAAATAAACTCGCAAATGAAAATATAAATTCGCTTAAAAAAGAGCTTGAGCGAGTAAATTTGATAAATAAAAAGCTAGAGAAGCAAACTTTAGATGCAAATGCAAGTTTAAGTGAGCTAAATAAAAAGCTAAATTTGAGTGAAGAGAGCCTTAAAAATGCACGAGATGAACTAAAGGCGCTTGATACAAAGACAAATAAATTTTTAAAAACTTTATTTGAGCAAAATCAAACTATCTCTTTGCAGACTCAAAAGCTTGGGTTAAATGACAGCGAGTTGAAAAATTTAAGTGCAAAGATAAATTTAAAAGATGAAAAGATAAAAGAGCTGGAAAATAATCTCACGCAAACAAGTCAAACGCTAGCAGCAAAGCAAAGTGAGCTAGAAGCTCAAAAAAGGACACTAAAGATCGATATGCAAAATTATGAAATTTTGCGTCAGCAAATAAATATTTTGCAAAAAAAGATAGCTGATACATCGGCTCTTTTTGCTGATAGTAATAAAAGTGGTGGTAAAAATTTACTAAGCTTACAAAATGAGCTTGAAAGTGCAAAACATAAGTTAAACGAGAGCAATAAGACGATTGAAAGGTTAAATTCTAAAATAAATGAACTTAGCTCATCTAGCGTAAAAGGAAGTCCAGTAAATGCCAAGATCATCGAACTTCAAAAAGATATCGAGCAAAATTTAAATAGGCAAGATGAGCTTGAAAACGAAAATGTGAATTTAAAAAATATCTTACAAGCGACAACTAAACCGGAGACGCCAACAAAGCTAGTTTTGATCTCTAGTTTTGAGTGCGATGACATGGACGCAAAAGATAAGGTTAGCGTGATGTGCAAGAATAGAGTGAGCGAATTTTTACAAAGATTTAACTCAAACTACCTTTATGAGATAATTCCGATCGTAGATAAGAAAAATTTTGTCATCCCATCAAATGTAGCTCAAAGCATCAAAAAAGATGATCTTGGCAGGCTAAATAACTATGTAAATTATGGCGTTGGTAAAGAGCGCGCAAAGGCAGCAGCCGAGCTTATAAAAGAAGAATTTGGCGATTTTGCAAGGATCAGCTTTAGCTCAGAAGTGATCGTAAAAGATGTCACGCGTGGCTTTATCATCAAGGTTTATAGATGATCTTGGCTCAGCTAAAAAGTGGCTATCGCTACAACAGCGATACGCTGGTACTTTATGATTTTATAAGCTCAAGTTTGAAAAATTTTTCAGGCAGGATTTTAGACGTTGGCGCAGGGTGCGGGATACTTGGGCTTTTACTTAAACGCGACTTTAAAAATTCCAGCCTAAGCTTGCTTGATATCTTGCAGATAAATGGTGAAATTTCTAAATTTAATGCCAGTAAGAATGGCTTGGAGGCAGAAATCATAAATGCTGATTTTGCAGATTTTAAAGATAGTGAGAAATTTGACCTCATCGTATCAAATCCACCATTTTATCACGAGGGTGCAAAACAAAGCGAAGATGAGCATATAAAGGCTAGTAGATACACAAGCTCTTTGGGTCTAAAAGACTTTATAAAAGGTATAAGCGTAAATTTAAAGCCTCACAAAAGGGCGTTTTTTTGCTATGCACCTGATGATCTTAGTCAGATTGTAGCGTGTCTAAAAGAGTTTAAGTTAAATTTAGTAAGCCTAAAATTTATTCATACAAAGGCTGATAAGCCAGCAAATTTGGCCTTATTTGAGGTAAGAAATAATTCAAACTCAAAGTTAAAAATTTTGTCACCTTTAGTGATGAGTGAAAATGGCTCGCATACAAAAGAGGCGATTGAAATTTTTAAAAAAGCTAATACAAACAGCATTGATTATCAGGAACTAGCGTGAGGGTGCAAGGCTTTAACTATGAGTTTGATGCGAGCTTTTGCGAGAGCTGCGGCGGCAAGTGTTGCACGGGAGAGAGTGGCTACATTTGGATAAACGAAGAAGAAATTTCAAAATTTTGCACCGCATTTTATATGAGTAAAGATGAGTTTGAAAAGCAGTTTTTAATAAGAGTTGGGCTAAGGTGTAGCATAAAAGAGAAGCCTTATGAAGATGGCTTTGCTTGTGTATTTTTTGATGAAAAAAATAAAAACTGCTCAGTTTATGAGCTAAGGCCACAGCAGTGTAGGACTTTTCCATTTTGGAATTATTTTAAAAAAAATTTAAAGGAGCTAAAAGCAGAATGCATTGGCGTAAAATTTTAGTATTTTTTATGAGCGTATTTTTTAACTCGCAGCTACTTTTGGCTGACGATAATAAAAGTATAAATTTACGTCTAATGCAGGCTTTATTGTTTCAAGATAGCGGAGATGTGAATGCTAGCATTCAAGCTTACTCAAACATTTTTAAAGATACAAATCAAAAAGCTTATTTAAAAGAGGCAATCAAACTCGCCTTTGCGACAAAAAATGAAAATTTAGACGCTTTGATAAGTGAAGGCGAAAAAAGCTTAAAAGACGATAGCGATTTTATCCGCATAAAGGTGGCAAATTTAGTAAATCTTTCAAAGCTAAATGAGGCTAAAAGTTTAATGCAAGAGCTTGCTACAAAAGAGCCAAATGCCCAAAATTTACTCATGCTTGGCACTATTTGTATGATGCAAAATGAAACAACGACTGCGCTAAAATACTTTGAAGAGGCTTACTCTCTAAAGCAAGAAGAAGAAAACTTGCTCCGTATCGTTGATATTTTGATAAATCGCATGGATAAGATAAAAGACGCTACAAAATATCTTGAAAAATTTAAAGACGAACAAGGTTGCACGCTAAAGACTTGCGAGCTTTTGGCTGAAATTTACTCCCAGCAAAGAAATTTCCCAAAGGTGATCGAACTCTTTGAGGAGCTCTATGAGCTAAGTCACGACACTTCGTATATTGATAAGATCGTGCAGTTTTTTATATATGATAAAAATTACAAAGCAGCAATTGAAATTTTAAAAAAATATAGCTACAACGATATGGCGCTTATGGATCTTTATGCGGCGACTAGTAATTTTGGTGATGCATACATACTTGCTGTTAAAATTTATAACGATAGCAGGGATTTAAATTTTTTAGCAAAAGCCGCGATTTACGAATACGAGATGAATAAAGATACCTTGAACGAACAAAAAATGGCTGAAATTTTAGATAAATTTGAAGCTAGCGTGCCAAAGCTAGAAAATGATATGTTTTTTAACTATTATGGCTACTTGCTGATAGATCATGACATCGATCCTAGAAAGGGTATAGAGCTTGTGCAAAAGGCACTTGCTATCTCACCTGAGTCGCCTTATTACGAGGATTCGCTAGCGTGGGGATATTTTAAGCTTGGTGAGTGCAAAAAGGCAAAAAGCATTATGCAGCATGCAATGAAAGATGTTGATTTTAGGACTTCAAAAGAGGCAAAAGAGCATTTACACCTAATAGAGCGCTGTATAATAAATCTAAATAAAAGGCTTAAAAAATGATACTTGATGAGATAATAAAAAAGACTAAAGATGATCTTGAAAAAAGAAAAGCAGACTTCCCTGAGGAGTGGCTTGGTCGCTCGCTCGCGTACAATCCATACGTGCCAAGAGATGTTTTAAGTGCGCTTAGATCAAGTAAAGATGAGCCTATAAAAATCATAGCCGAGATTAAAAAAGCAAGCCCAAGCAAAGGTGTGATAAGAGAGGATTTTGAGCCTATAAAAATCGCTCAGGAATACGAGCCATACGCAAATGCTTTTAGTATCTTGACTGAGCCACATTGGTTTAAAGGCGACATCGAGTACATCACGCAGGTTCGTCGCTATGCATCAAGGCCTATCCTTAGAAAAGACTTTATTATTGATAAGTATCAAATTCTTGAAGCTCTTGTTTATGGGGCGGATTTTATCTTGCTCATCGCAAAAGCATTAACTCAAAACGAGCTAAAAGAGCTTTTAGACTACGCTCATCATTTAGGGCTTGAGGTTTTGGTTGAAACTCACGACGCGAGTGATGTGAAAAAGGCTATCTTTGCAGGAGCAAATATAATAGGTATAAATCACCGAAATTTAGATGATTTTACGATGGATATGAGTCTTTGTGAGAAGCTCATACCACTTTTGCCAAATGGCAAGATAATAGTCGCTGAAAGCGGTCTTTACGAGCATGAACAGCTTAGAGAGCTAAGCAAAATAGGCGTAGATGCTTTCTTGATAGGAGAGCATTTTATGAGGCAAGACGATATAAAAAATGCCGTTAAAAAGATAAAGGAGGGCGAGTAATGCAGCACCTTTGTGCCCCTTGGAGAAGCGAATACTTTAGTGCTAAAAAAGATAGCTGTGTTTTTTGTGATGTTGTAAACTCAGATGATGATGATAAAAATGGCGTACTTTTTCGAGCCAAGCATTGTTTTGGGATTATGAATTTATATCCGTATTCTCCAGGTCATTTTATGATAATACCAAATCAGCATACCGACAAGATCGAAGAGCTTGATGAGCAGACTTGGTTTGAGATGAGTAAATTTGTAAGGCTTGGAGTTGAAATTTTAAAAAAAGAGCTTTATGCTAATGGTGTAAATATAGGTATGAATTTAGGCAAGGCAGCGGGAGCTGGCATAGCTGAGCACGTGCATTATCACCTTGTGCCAAGGTGGAGCGGGGATACAAATTTTATAACCACTATCTCTGATGTGAGAGTAAATGGCACGCCATTTCACCCACTTTTTGAGAAACTAAAAAAGGCATTTAGTGCCGTTATTTGAGCTTGATGCAGAGCAGTGGCTAGAGAAAAGAAGCTCTTTTGAAATTTTAATAGACGCAAGATCGCCACATGAATTTTCATATTCACACATAAAAGATGCCATAAATTTATACGCTTTAAATGACGCGGAACATAAAGAGGTAGGCACGATCTATAAAAGCGATAGATCCCTAGCAAAGAGTCTTGGTGCAAAGTATATCTGCAAAAATTTACAAAATATCATTGATGAGGTTTATAAAAGAGCCAAGGTTGGTTCAGCTATTGGCATCTACTGCGCTAAAGGTGGGCTTAGATCAAATTCTGTTGGCCATGTGCTTAGCATGATAGGATATAGAGTTTTTAGACTTAGTGGTGGCTATAAAGCTTATAGAAATCATGTTTTAGAATTTCTAAATCGACCTTTAAGCACAAAATTTATCACTCTTTTTGGAAATACTGGCTGCTATAAAAGCAAGCTCATAAGGGCTCTAAGTCCGTCAATAGACCTTGAAGCTATGGCAAATCATTTAGGATCTGTCTTTGGAGCGATAAATGGCGCGCAGCCAAGCCAAAAAAGCTTTGAAGATGCGTTGTTTGAAAAGCTCATCACACTAAAAGATGAAATTTGCTTTATCGAGGGTGAGAGCAGAAGGATAGGCTCGTTAAGTTTGCCAAAAAGTCTTTATGAGGCGATGCGTAGTGGCATAAATGTCGAAGTAAGTGCAAGTTTAGAAAAAAGAATTTCTTGTATAGTAGATGACTATAAAAGTGTGGATAAAGCCTTTTTTGACGAGTGTATGAAGAAAATTTCACCATTTATCGATAAAAAAGCTAGAGATGAAGCTGTGGCTAAATTTAATAAAAATGACATTGCTAAAGTAGCTGAAATTTTACTCACAAAATACTATGACAAGGTCTATAAGAAAAATGAAAATATTAATGTTTTCATAAATTCTGATGACTTTGAAGAGGCCGTTAAAAAGCTAAATGATATAAAAAATGAAGCAAAATTTTAGGCTTATTTTAATTAAAAAAATTAAGCCTAAAATTTATACAAATGAGTTTTAACTCTTAAAATTTTATAGCCTTTGCTCACTTAAATTTATTGATTTTACTAAGAATAATATGTTTAATTTTATGTAAAATATTTTGTATTATTCTTCTAAACTAGTTAAAAATTTTTCAAGAAAATCAAAGTAATACCTAAAATTCGCTAGAAAGTTAAAATGGATTTAAAATGCTTTGGGATATAATCTGCGATAAATTTATCAAAAGGCTAAAGTGATGATAAAACAGATTTCTGGTTCACAGATGATAAGCGAGGCCTTGCACGAAGAGGGCGTTGAGATAGTTTTTGGCTATCCTGGCGGTGCAGCTTTAAATATCTATGACGAAACATACAAGCAGACTTATTTCAAACACGTCTTGGTTCGCCACGAGCAAGCAGCCGTTCACGCGGCCGATGGATACGCTAGGGTTAGTGGTAAAGTTGGCGTTGCTTTTGTGACTAGTGGCCCTGGCTTTACAAATGCTGTCACTGGCCTTGCAACAGCTTATAGCGACAGTATTCCGATCGTGCTTATAAGCGGTCAAGTACCAACATTTATGATCGGTACAGATGCTTTTCAAGAGATCGATGCGGTCGGCATTTCACGCCCATGCGTCAAGCACAATTTTTTAGTAAATAGCGTGGAGGAGCTGCCTCGCATTATAAAAGAGGCCTTTTATATTGCAAGATCAGGCCGCCCAGGACCAGTTCATATCGACATTCCAAAAAATATTACATCAAAGCTTGGTGATTTTGTATATCCAAAAGAAATTTCTATTCCAAGTTACAAGCCAACTTATAAAGGCAACCAAAAGCAGATAAAAAAAGCAGCAGTTGCGATAAATGAAGCAAAAAGACCGCTTCTATACATCGGTGGCGGTGCGATCGCATCTGGAGCTAGCGATATCATCCGTAAATTTATGAAAAAAACTGGCATTCCAGCGGTTGAGACACTGATGGCTCTTGGTGTGCTTGACGCAAAAGATGAGCTAAATTTAGGCATGGCTGGTATGCATGGTAGCTACGCTTCAAACATGGCTTTAAGCGAGTGTGATCTTTTGATCTCACTTGGAGCTAGATTTTGCGATAGGATCACTGGCAGAACGGATGAGTTTGCCAAACATGCAAAGATAATTCACATTGATATTGATCCAAGCTCTATTTCAAAGATCATAAACGCTCACTATCCAATCGTTGGCGATCTTACAAACGTGTTAACTGAACTTTATGATGAGGTAAAGGGTGAGCCTAAAAACTATGCGTCTTGGAGAGAAATTTTAGATAGATATTCTAAACTAAATCCACTTGGCTATACAGATAGCGACAAGGTCTTAAAGCCACAATGGGTCATCGAAGAGACCGCAAAGATAGCAGGAGCTGATGCGATAATCTCAACAGACGTCGGACAGCACCAAATGTGGGTGGCGCAGTTTTATTCGTTTAACCGAGCAAGACAGCTTGTCACAAGTGGTGGACTTGGCACAATGGGATTTGGCCTCCCTGCAGCGATTGGTGCAAAATGTGCAAAACCAGACAATCTTGTTATAAATTTTACAGGCGATGGCTCAATACTTATGAATATCCAAGAGTTAATGACCGCTCATGAGATAAATATGCCCGTTATAAACATCATTTTAAACAACAACTTCTTAGGCATGGTTCGTCAGTGGCAGACATTTTTTTATGAAAAACGCTACTCATCGACTGATCTTAGCTTGCAGCCTGATTTTGTAAAGATTGCTGAAGGATTTGGCGGAGTTGGCTTTGTTTGCAAGAGCAAGGATGAGTTTAGAAAGGCTTTAAAAGAAGCGATCGATAGCAAAAAATCAGCGATGATCGACGTTAGGATCGACCGCTTTGAGGATGTGCTTCCTATGGTTCCAGCTGGAGCTGCGATTTATAATATGATATTAAAGAGCAAGGAAGAAAAATGAGTATCAGAAGAACGATTTCGGTTATAGTTTTAAATGAACATGGCGTTTTGGCTAGAATTTCTGGGCTTTTTGCGGGCAGAGGCTACAATATCGACACGCTAACTGTCGCTCCGATACCTGAGAGCAACTTCTCAAGACTAAGTATAGTAACTAGTGGCGATGAGAGAGTTTTAGAGCAGATCGTAAAGCAGCTTCATAAGCTCATCCCAACGTATAAAGTCATAGAAAGTGGCGAATTTGTCGAAAAAGAGATGGCTCTTGTGAAAATCCCACTTGGTGAAAATTTTGCTGGTCTTGAGGCGATACTAAAGTCGTATAACGGTATCGTTACAAATACAAACGAAAACTACATCGTTGTCATGGTGGCTGACGATGCGAGTAGGATAGAGAACTTTTTAAAATCGATAAAGAAATTTAACCCAGTTGATGTCGTGCGCGGCGGATCTGTGATAATGGATATATGATGAAACTAAGTGAAATAGCTTTAAAAGTAAACGCTACTTTTAGCGGAGAAGATATAGAAATTTTTGCCTTAAATTCTTTAAAAAATGCAAATAAAGCTGAGCTAACATATTGTGACGGCGAGAAAAATGCAAAATTTATAAGTATGTCAAACGCTGGAGCCATATTGGTAACAAAATCACTTTTGGACCTAGTGCCAGCTGGCATGGTAGCGCTTGTGTGTGATAACCCGCACCTTGCATTTGCCTTGCTTAGTAGAGATTATGCTAAGCCGCTTTTTTGCGAGCCTAAGCCATCAAATATCGCCAAGAGTGCAAAGATGATGCCAAATGTCTACATAGGCTCAAATGTGAGTGTGGGCGAAAATACGGTAGTAATGGCTGGAGCATTTTTGGGCGATAATGTGACTATCGGCAAAAACTGCATCATCCACCCAAATGTCGTCATTTATAACGACTGCGTCATCGGTAACGAGTGTCATCTGCTAGCAAACTGCGTCATCGGCAGCGACGGCTTTGGCTATGCGCATACAAAAACTGGCGAGCATGTAAAAATTTATCACAATGGCAATGTAGTTTTAGGTGATTTTGTTGAGATCGGCGCTTGCACGACGATAGATCGTGGCGTTTTTGAAAGCACAATGATCGCAAACTACACAAAGATAGATAATCTCGTTCAAATAGGTCATAACTGCGAGCTTGGAAATGGCTGCCTAATCGTCTCACAAACTGGCCTTGCTGGCTCAACAGTGCTAGGCAGAAACGTTGTAATGGGCGGACAAAGCGGCTCAGCTGGTCATGTAAAAGTGGGTGACTTTGCGCAGATCGCTGCACGTGGAGGCGTTAGCAAAGATCTGCCTGGTGGCAAAAAATACGCTGGAGCCTATCCGATAATGGAGCTTTCAGATCAGTTTAAACTCCAAGCAAAAATTTTGAGATTTTTTAAGAAAAATTGATTGCAAGCTTTTGCGAGCTTAAAATCGCAAAAGCTTTTTATCTCGTAGCCTAAAAATGCTAATTCTATTTTAAAACGAATTAGGCTTAAAATTTATATATCAAGTCTGGCTTAAACATCTATTTATTTGGCTTTGCTCTCTTTTATTACTCTAGCCGTTTCTATCGCGATTTCTAGCTCTTCATTTGTTGGGATGATGAGTGTTTTTATCTTAGCGTCATCCCCATCTATGCATCTCTCGCCTCGCATGTCTTGGAAATTTAGATCGTGATTTATGTGAATGCCAAGATGTTTTAATTCATCACAAATTTTTTGCCTTGTATTTGGTGCATTTTCGCCAATACCACCGGTAAATATAAGTGCATCAACGCGTCCTAAAATGGCGTAATATGAGCCAATATATTTTTTTACTCGGTAGCAAAACATCTCAAAAGCAAGCTTTGCTCGCTCATCGTTTTGCATTTTGGCCACAACCTCTCTCATGTCGCTTGAGCCACAAATTCCAAAAAGTCCGCTTTTTTTGTTTAA
Organism: Campylobacter concisus; assembly: GCF_003048405.1. NCBI lineage: Bacteria > Pseudomonadati > Campylobacterota > Epsilonproteobacteria > Campylobacterales > Campylobacteraceae > Campylobacter > Campylobacter concisus. The sequence continues at coordinate 65,268 of NZ_PIQS01000006.1, forward strand.
AAAGTTATCTATCTCGTTCCACTTTAAAACGCCGATATTTAGCAGGTAAATGACCACAGCTGGGTCCATATCGCCGCTTCTTGTACCCATTATGAGCCCTTCAAGTGGGCTAAGCCCCATCGAGGTGTCGATACTTTTGCCATTTTGTACCGCACAGGCTGAGGCGCCATTTCCTAGATGAAGTGAGATGGCATTAAATTTATCAAATTCTATACCAAGCATTTTGGCCGCTTGCTTGCAAACATATCTATGTGATGTGCCGTGAAAGCCGTATTTTCTGATGTGATGGGTCTTGCAAACGTCATAAGGTAGGGCGTAGCGGTAGGCATACTCTGGCATACTTTGATGAAATACCGTGTCAAAAACGACCACGTGAGGTACGTTTTTGCTCTCTTTCATCGCATTTTTGATGCCAGCAAGATGCCCTGGGTTATGAAGTGGTGCTAATGGGCTTATCTCCTCGATCTTTTTAATAACGCTCTCATCAACGATCATCGAGCTAAAAAAGCTTTCTCCGCCGTGTACTATCCTGTGTCCGATGCCGTCAAGCTCACTTAGATCGTGTAGAGTGTGTGATGTAACAAATAGCTCGTTCATCGCCTCAAGTCCGTCATGGTGGTCTTTTATGAAGCGTTTTATCTCATAGGTTTCGCCATTTGCTTTTAGTACCGCTCTTGAGCTGGAGCTACCGATTTGCTCGACTAGACCGCTTGCTAGACTGGTTTTGGTATCCATTGCAAAAAGTTGAAATTTTATTGAGCTACTACCCGAGTTTAAAACCAAAATTCTCATATTATTCTCCTGCTTGTATAGCGCTGATTAGGATAGTATTTACCACGTCTTCGACAAGGCAACCGCGGCTTAGGTCATTAACCGGCTTTTTTAGCCCTTGAAGTATCGGACCCACTGCTAGAGCGTTTGCGCTTCGCTGAACTGCTTTATAGCAGATGTTCCCGCAGTTTAAATTTGGAAAGATAAATACATTTGCCTGCCCTGCGACATCGGATTTTGGCATCTTTTTGCTAGCGACACTTGGCTCGATAGCTGCATCAAACTGAATAGGTGCTGCAATTTTTAAATTTGTGTCAAGCTCAAGTGCTTTTTTAGCAGCTTCTTTTATAAATTCCACATCAGGCCCACTTCCGCTATCAGCTGTGGAGTAGCTTAGCATAGCGATCTTTGGACTAAGACCAAATGTACTTGCCGTTTGAGCGCTACTTAGCGTGATGCTAGCAAGCTCATCTGCGCTTGGATTTGGCGTGACAGCACAGTCTGCAAAGAGTAAAATTTCTTCTTCAAGTGCCATGAAAAATGCCCCGCTTACCACACTTACATTTGGCTTTGTTTTTATGATCTGTAAAGCTGGACGGATCGTATCAGCTGTGCTCATCGTAGCGCCACTTACTAGTGCGTCTGCCAAGCCTTCATGAATTAGCATAGTGGCAAAGTAAATTTTATCTTTTGCAAGCGCATTTGCCTTGGCTTCATCAACGCTTTTATGCTTTCTAAGCTCATAAATTTTCTTTGCAAATTCATCTGTCAGCTCGCTTTGTGCTGGGTTGATCACTTTGGCTTTGCTCAAATTTAGCCCCAAGGCAGCTGCTTTTTTTGAAATTTCGCTCTCAAGTCCTAGTAAGATGATATTTGCTGCATCTTTTTCTAGTACGATGTGAGCTGCTTTTAAAATTCTCTCATCGTCACTCTCTGGTAAAACAACGGTTTTGTTTGCAACTTTAGCTCTTTTTAGAAGCAGGCTTTGAAATTTAAAAGGAGTGACGATCTGGGCTTGATAGTTTAAAATTTCATCAATATTATCACTAATGAGAAGCTTTGAGTTTGGATTTAGTGCTTTTAGTTCACTTACATGTTCGTCAAACACTGGAGTGTTCAAATTTCTTGCTAGCTTTAAATTTAGCTCGCTTTTGCCAAAGACATTAAAGCTCTCACAGCCAAGAACTATAACAAAGTCGCTTTTGGCTTTTACCTCATCAAATTTGTCTATAAATTTGAGAAAAAACTCTTTTTCATTTGAGTTTATTAAGTTATTTTTATCGTTTTCATCTGGGATTATTTTGAAAATCTCAACTTTTTTGAATTTTGTAGCTATAATTTCTTGCAGATGTGCTAAATTTTTGTCTGTAAAAACGTAACAACTTTTCATTTGCGACCTTTTTAGGAACTTAAATTGCTTAATTTTAGCACAAAGATACTTATTTTAAGGCATTTTTTATGAACCATAAAACGATTTGGCTCGTCTTATCTGCGGGCATTATTTGCACTGGCTGCACACCAAGCGCTGATCCTCATATCAATATGAAACCCCCAGTTTATGTCGAGCAACTCCCTTCAAAAGATAGTGGAACCGGACAAAGCAACGCTGGCAGCCTCTTTGGTAAGGGCGAGAATCCACTATTTTCAGATAGAAAGGCGATGAATGTAAATGATATCGTGACTATCGTTATCTCAGAAAATGCAAGCCAAACTTCAACTGGTAGCAAAAGTACCAACAAAGATAGCACCATCTCGCTTGGTGGCGGTGTTTTCACAGCTGGGGCTGCACCGCTTTCAACTGTGGCTGATAATCTAAACAAATACGGCGATATCGGCTTTAAAGCAGGTGGTGGCAATAAATTTACAGGAAGTGGCACGAGCAATAGAAGCGAGAAATTTACCGCAACCATTTCAGCTAGGATCATAAAAATACTAAATAACGGCAATTACTTCATAGAAGGTAGCCGCGAGCTACTTATAAATGGCGAAAAGCAGATCATGCAAGTAAGTGGTGTCATCAGACCTTACGACATCTCACAAAATAACGAAATCGACTCAAAATATATAGCTGACGCTAAAATTTTGTATAAAACTGAGGGCGAGCTAGACAAATCTACCAAAAAACCTTGGGGCACAAGACTTATGGAGGCTATCTGGCCATTTTAATGCAACTTTAAAAGCCTAAAATTTAATCAATTTGGGCTTTTAAAAATTTATATCTCAAAAATTTCTCTCGCCTTAAATATGCTAAATTTTTAAAAATCATTAAAAATTATAGTTGATATTTACTTTCAGAATAATATGCTTAAAATATTGAAAATTCATCAAAACAAAATAAAATTTCTCAAAATATTATTTTTTATATTTTGAAAATATATCGCAAAAAAAGGGATTTTAAATTTTTTAGTTAAAATTTATTTAATTACAAATATTAATTTTATAAAATAATTTTTTACTTCTTTAAACAAAGATATTATTAACAAAAGTAAAATTTTCAAGCAAAGGAGCTTATATGAATAATGACTTGCGTCAAAAGATAGATAGACGCTTAAGTGAGCTTAGTGCGTTGCCTAAGATGAAAAGCGACTCGAGTATTGCGCAGCTTTTAAAAGAGAAGGGCTTTACGAGGCGTGATTTTATGAAGTGGGCTGGTGCGATGACAGCTTTTATGGCTCTACCAAGTGCGATGACACCGATGGTTGCTCGTGCTGCTGAGCTTAGCGATAGGCTTCCTGTGATATGGCTTCATATGGCAGAATGCACAGGCTGTAGCGAGAGCTTACTAAGAACCGATGCTCCAAGTATAGATAGTCTTATATTTGACTACATAAGCCTTGAATACCACGAAACTATTATGGCAGCTTCTGGTTGGCAGGCTGAAGAAAATTTAGAGAGTGCGATCGAAAAATATAAAGGCAGATACATCCTACTAGTTGAGGGAGGTATTCCAACTGGTGCGACTGAAAATTTTCTAACTGTTGGACCTCATGGCACAACAGGTAAAACTCATGCTGTAAATGCTTCAAAAGACGCAGCTGCTATCTTTGCGATCGGCACCTGTTCTAGCTTTGGTGGCATTCAAGCTGCAAGGCCAAACCCATCAAATTCAGTGGGACTTTCAAAGGTAACTGATAAACCAGTTATTAATGTTGCGGGCTGTCCACCAAGTGAGAAAAATATCGTTGGCAACGTGCTTCACTTCTTACTTTTTGGCACACTTCCAGCGCTTGATGTTTACAATAGACCAAAATGGGCTTATGGTTTAAGAATTCACGATCTTTGCGAAAGACGTGGTCACTTTGACGCTGGCGAGTTTGTCCAAAGCTTCGGCGATGAAGGTGCAAAAAATGGCTACTGCTTATACAAAGTAGGTTGCAAAGGTCCATATACATTTAATAACTGCTCACGCGAGAGATTTAACCAGCACACATCGTGGCCAGTTCAAGCAGGTCACGGCTGTATAGGCTGCTCAGAGCCAGACTTCTGGGATACGATGGGACCATTTGAAGAGCCTATGGCAGATAGACTCTTTGATACTGTTTTAGGTCTTGGAGCTGATAATGTCAGCGATAAAGTTGGCATCGGAATTTTAGCTCTTACAGGCATTGGTATAGCAGCTCACGCTGTTATAGCTTCTATGAGTAAAGATAAAGAATAAGGCGAAAAAATGAGTGAAAAAAGAATAGTAATAGACCCTATAACACGTATCGAGGGACACTTAAGAATAGAAGTTGTTGTAGATGAAAATAACGTTGTAAAAGAGGCTTACTCTGGCTCAACTCTTTGGCGTGGTTTAGAGCAGATCGTAAAAGGCAGAGATCCAAGAGATGCTGGCTTTTTCATGCAAAGAATTTGTGGCGTTTGTACATACTCACACTACCGAGCAGGCATCATCGCAGTTGAAAATGCTCTTGGTATCAAGCCTCCACTAAATGCAGAGCTAACTAGAACGCTTATGAATGCAGCTTTATATCTTCACGATCACATCGTGCACTTTTATCAGCTCCACGGCATGGACTGGGCAGACGTGGTCTCTGCACTAAGCGCAGACGTGCATAAAGCTAGCGAAGAGGCGTTTAAATATACTGATCTTCCGTTTGCCACAGGAGCTGACAAGCTAAAAGAGGTAAAAGAGAGGGTTGAAGCCTTTGTTAAAAAGGGCAATCTTGGACCATTTGCTAACGCATACTGGGGACATAGCACATATAAATTTACGCCAGAGCAAAATTTGATCGTCCTCTCTCACTACTTAGAGTGCTTAAGGATCCAAAGAACAGCAGCTCAGATGATGGCGATCTTTGGCGCGAAAAACCCACACCCACAAAGCCTAACAGTTGGTGGCGTAACCTGTGTGATGGATCTTATGGATCCAGCTAGAATGGGCGAATATATGAGCAAATTTGCCGAGATCAAAGAATTTGTTGATAGAGCTTACTATCCAGATATCTTGATGGCGGCTAAAGCTTATGGTAATGAGCCAAGCGTTCTAAACGATGTTGGTGTGGCAAATTTACTCTGCTATGATGAGTTTTTGATAGACAAAAATGATCATCTATTTAAAGGTGGCTATATCTTAAATGGCGATCTTAACAAGGTTTATGATATTGATGAAAATAAAATCACTGAAGAAGCTACTAGGTCTTGGTATAAAAACGACAAAGCGCTTCATCCATATGACGGCGAGACTGAGGCAAACTACACAGGTCTTATTGACGGTGAGAGCATAGACGCTGAGGGCAAACTAGCTCACAGTAAGCTTTTTGATACAAAAGGCAAATATAGCTGGATCAAAGCACCAAGATATGATGGCTTGCCTATGCAAGTGGGTCCAATAGCAAGTATCGTTATAAACTACGCTAGAGGCAACGAGAGAGTTAAAAAAGTAGTTGACGAATTTTTAGCAAAGAGTGGCTTGCCATTAAGTGCAGTTTTCTCAACTCTAGGCAGAACCGCTACTCGTATGCTTGAAGCAAAAGTGGTTGCTGAGCACACAATGGACGCATTTAATGCCTTAGTAGAAAATTTAAAATCAGATCAAGAGACCTGCGCAAAATATGTAATTGATAACAAAAAAGAGTACAAAGGAAATTTCCAAGGCAATGCTCCAAGAGGTGCGCTTAGCCACTGGTGCCGCATAAAAGATGGTGTTATCACAAACTGGCAAGCAGTCGTGCCAAGCACATGGAACGCCTCTCCAAAAGATGCCAAAGGTCAAATGGGAAGCTACGAAGCGTGCTTAGTTGGTTTAAAGATCGCTGATCTTTCAAAACCACTCGAGATAATACGAAAAATTCACTCTTACGATCCTTGCATCGCATGCGCTGTGCATGTTATGGATACAAAGGGAAATGATTTGAGTACTTATAAGATAAATCCAAATTTGTAAGGAGAGAATATGTCACATAAAAATGCTGATAGAATCAGCGAATACGAATTCTCCATCGGCGTTAGGCTGACACACTGGATTAGATTTGCAGCGATCACACTTTTAGTTGTGAGTGGCTACTATATCTCGTACGTTTTTGTGAGTCCAGAGATAACGAGCGAGCCTACAAATTTTATGCAAGCAAAGTGGCGTATGACTCACCAGATCGCTGGCTTTGTGCTAATAGCGGCGTTTATCTTTAAATTTTATCTATTTGTCTTTGATAAACATAGTAAAAAAGAGTGGATGAGTGTGGTTGATTTTCTAAATCCAAAAATTTGGATCGCACAGATCAAGTATTATCTTTTTATGGGGCCACATCCGCATTTAAGGGGCGTTTATAATCCTTTGCAGTTTGCCTCATACTTTTTCTTTTATCTTATTTTGACTCTTATTTGCCTAAGCGGTCTTGTGCTTTACGTTCATGTTTATCATGAGGGACTTGGCGGAGCACTTTATGAGCCAGCTAGGTTTTTTGAAGAGCTTATGGGCGGACTAGCAAATGTCAGAACGATACATAGAATTTGTATGTGGGTCATTATGATATTTGTGCCGATTCATGTTTATATGGCAGTATTTAACGCTGTTAAAGGCAAAAATGGAGCGATGGACGCTATCGTTAGCGGCTATAAATTTGTAAAAGAACACTGATGAGAGTGCTGGTTCTTGGTATTGGCAACGTGATGTTTGCTGATGAGGGCATAGGTGTTCATTTTGTAAATTTGATGGCTAAAAACTATAAATTTACAAGTTCTAAAAACGAGCTTACTCTAATGGACGGGGGCACTTTAGCCCTCGCTCTAACTCACATAATAAGCGAATTTGACTATCTTATCGTCGTTGATTGCATTAGCGCAAATGGTGCAAGCGTAGGTGATGTTTATTTTTTCGACTTTCTAAACGTGCCAAATTTTATTAGTTGGGACGGCTCGGCTCACGAGATAGAGATGCTCCAGACTCTTTATCTAATGGAGCTTGCAGGCGATAGACCTACGACTAAAATTTTAGGTATCGTGCCTAGCCGTATAGAATCATCAAATTTTAGCCTCTCAGATGAGGTTATAAACGCTTCTAATATTTTAGAAAAAACGCTGCTTGATCACTTAAAAGAGCTTGATTTTAAGTGTGAAAAGGTGGCAAATTTTACCCTAAATGATATAGTTGATGAATACGCTAAAAAGGTTTAAAATGATACTTGCTTTTAAATTTACTTGCCACAAAGACGCTTCGTTTCTAGCGCCATTTTTACGCTTGCTTGCTGGCGATCTAGCTCATAGTATAAAGTGCAAAGAAGATGAAATTTGTCTAAAGGTAAGTGGTAATGCCAGCGAGCTTGAGAGCGTGGCAAATAAAGCAAGCGCGCTCTTGCCATTTAGTCTTTTTATAAAGCACAGTGAGGTCTTGGCTGTAAGTGAGCTTGATGAAGATAGCAAGATAAATGAGATAAAATTTGGCAGCCTAACTCCGACTCAAGCGAGCACATTTTTGGCTAGCGAAAAGGCTATCTTAAATGAAAGTGGCGTGCTATGTGAGAGTAAATTTGAGGGTGAGATAACGCTTGATAATTTTAATGAAAAGCTTAAAACTTGCCTAAATTTATTAAAAAACGGCAAGGTCGTTTGCGTAGAGCAAGATGAAAATTTATATGAAATTTCTCTTGGCGTAAATTTTGACGCAAATTTCTTGATGCCTGTAAATTTAAAACAGCTACCAAAAATTTTTATCGCCGATGATAGAGCTTTGACATTTTTAGCTAGCTTTGAAAAGCCACTTTTAGCTCTAAAGACGACAGCTATTTATAGACAAAATCACGAGGACACGCCACTATTTTTTGACGTGATGGCGCCAAATGATCTTTTTCTTTACGCCCTTTGCGAGCAGCTAAATAAAGAAAATTATAGCTTTTTAAGCGTTAAAGTAAAGGAGCAAAAAAATGCTCTTTCAAGGCTTACTTTGCTTGAAAGTAGCGCAGTTTTAAGCCCATTTTTCTATGCAAAAAACAAGGAATTTGAGCTTAGTAATTTTAGTGATATAGCTTTGGGGCTAAAATTTAGCAAATTTAGTGATGACGAAATTTGCCTGCTTTCAAAATCAAGCAAAACGCAGCTTCTATTTTTGCCAAAATTTAGTAGCTTTGAAGAAATTTATGAGCTCATAAGAGCCCAGGAGGGCGGCGAAAGGCTACTTGAAAACTTCAGTAAAGAGTGCGCCCTACCAAGTGGTGAATTTAGCTCAAATGCTAGCTTTTTCTCGCTATTTTGTATAGCCGGACGCTTGCTTGGTTTAAGCAATGAGTTTAAAAAAGCAGGGGAGAATTTGCTATTAATGGCAGCTGATTTTAGCGGTCAAAAGGGCGTTAGGATCGATTATAAAATGAAAGATGACTTTGGTTTAGACGGGGTTAAGTTTGTAAAAAGTATCATTTCGTTTGTCCTTGCTGGCGCTGGAGAGAAGAACATCAGCTTTGGTTGCACCGAGTCTCTGGCGCATTTTTTGAGCGATTTTAGCTATGAAAAACGAGATAAATTTAAGATCAAAAATGTTACTTTAAGCGGGGATTTATTTTATAATAAGGTAGTTAGCAACTTGATAAAAAAGCACCTAAACCCAAATATAAAAACAAATTTTGACCCCGGATTTGGCGTTGAGATCAAGCTTTAGATATGAGATCAAAGGCTTAGTTCAAGGTGTGGGCTTTAGACCTTTTGTCTATACTTTGGCGGACAAATTTAAGCTAGTTGGTGAAATTTACAACGACGATGAGGGTGTGAAGCTAAATTTTAGCGGTGATGAGGCTAGCTTTTTGGCTTTTGAAAAAGAGCTCTATGAGAAGCTGCCAGCACTTGCTAGGATCGATGAACTAAAGAAGATTAAGATAGATAAAATTTATGAAAAGCTTGAGATCATCGCTTCAAAGAGAGCTGCCAAGCAGGCGCCTATTTTGCCTGATTACGCACTTTGCGATGACTGTTTGCGCGAGTTTTATGACCCCACAAATCCACGCTACAAATACCCATTTATAAACTGCACCAACTGCGGGCCTAGATTTTCGATCATCAAAGCATTGCCTTATGACAGGGTAAATACTACGATGAATGAGTTTAAAATGTGTAAATTTTGCGAGAGCGAGTACAAAGACCCGCTTAACCGCCGCTACCACGCAGAGCCGATCTCTTGCCCAAATTGCGGACCAAAACTCTATCTAAAAGATAAATTTGGCAAAGTCTTGGCTAGTGGGAACGAAGCGGCTAAAGAGGCAGCTAGGCTCATAAACGAAGGCAAAATTTTAGCCATTAAAGGGCTTGGTGGCTTTCATCTAGTTTGCGACGCGACAAATGAAGCCGCAGTTTGCGAGCTAAGAGCCAGAAAACACCGCCCAAGCAAGCCATTTGCTCTGATGAGTAAAAATTTACAAAACGCTAGAGAGATAGCACAAATTTCAGAGGCGGAGGCGAAGCTACTTAGCTCAAATTTAAAGCCGATCGTCTTACTTGAGGCAAAAAATGGCTCAAATATTGCAAAAAGCGTCGCGCCAAATTTAAACAAGCTTGGCGTCATGCTCGCATTTAGTGGCATACATCTTTTGCTTTTTGATTATTTAGAGCACGACATCATCGCAACTAGCGCGAATATCTCAGGCGAAGTTGTGATAAAAGACGAGAGTGAACTAAGAGAAAAACTAGGTGACGTTATAGATTTTTACCTTGATCACGACCGAGAAATTTACTCGCCAAGTGACGATAGTGTCGCATTTTGTGTTGGCGATGAGACAATTTTCACAAGAACGAGCCGTGGCTTAAATCCAAATTTCATCCATACAAATTTTAAGCAAAAAGGGACGTTTTTAGCCCTTGGAGCAGAGCTAAAGAGCTCATTTTGCATCTATAAAGACGGACTTTTGATGATTAGCCCATATATCGGCGATCTAAAAAACGTGGCGACTTTTGATAGGTTTAAGGACATTTTCACCCTTTTTGAAAAGACTTACAGCCTAAAAATCGATAAAGTTATAGCTGATCTTCATCCAAATTTTTTAAATACAAAATGGGCGAAGGATCAGGGCTTTGAGCTAGTTCATCTTCAGCACCACTACGCGCATTTGCTAAGCGTGATCTTTGAAAACGATCTAGCAGATAAAAAGTATCTTGGCTTTTGCTTTGATGGCACTGGATACGGAGAGGATGGTAAAATTTGGGGTGGCGAGGTCTTTAGGCTAGATAAAAAGAATTACGAGCGTGTTTATCACTTTGATGAATTTAGCCTATTTGGGGGCGAAAACAGTATCAAAAATATTTATCTAATCTCATATTCTATTATTTTAAAATACTCTCTTGAGGACGAAGCTGGTAAATTTTTAGTAAATTTTGATGAAAAAATGCTTGCAAATTTTAAAAAAATGGAGCAAAAAGGACTAAACTTAATAAAGACTAGCTCGGTTGGTAGGATATTTGACGCATTTGGGGCGATTATTTGTGGGCTTTTTCACTCGAGTTTTGAGGGCGAGAGTGGTATGAGACTTGAAGCACTTTATGATAAAAATTTAGATGTGTGTTATAAATTTAGCCTAGATGATGGAGTGATCGGCTTTAAAGAAGCTTTTAAAAGTGCTTTAAAAGATGAGCCAAGAGTGGCTGCAACGGCATTTATAAATGGCTTGGCTGATATTATTTTTGAAATTTCAAAAAAAGAAAAAATGGAAATTTTGCTAAGCGGCGGAGTTTTTCAAAATAAGACTTTACTCGAACTTATTTACAAAAAATTTACTAAAGCAAATTTGAAATTTCATATCAATAAAAAATTCTGTAGCAACGATTCTAACGTAAATTTAGGGCAAATTTATTATTATTTATCTACATTTTAAAAGAACTGATGTATAATGATTTTAAACGGTAATCAAACGAGAAAGGAGCAAAAAATGGATAGTGTTATACGTTTTAGTGTTTCTTTACCTAGTCAGTTACTAGACGAACTAGATAGGAAAGTTAGCGAACAAGGCTACGCTTCTAGGAGCGAATTTACGAGGGATCTGATCCGTGAAAAGATCGTAAATGATAGTTGGAAGGACGCTAATGAAGAGTTGATCGGGGTTTTGACGCTCATTTATATGCATCATCACAACGATTTGGTGAATAAAAAGATGGATATAGAGCATAGCTCTGATGTGAAAATCATCTGCACAAACCATGTTCATGTCGATCACCACAACTGCTTAGAAACGATTTCAATAAGAGGCGAGGCGGGCAAAATTGAACGCTTTGCTGAAAGGATCGCCGGTTTAAAGGGCGTAAAATTTTCTAAACTCACAAGGGCAGCTATTCCTAGGTTTTAGTTTTTTAAGGGTTTTTATGAGTTTTAGGAATTTTTGGGATTTTTTTATAGGTGAAGCGAGCGGTGGTATCTTTCTTATCACTGCTGCTTTAGTGGCATTTATCTTTGGAAATATTTTTTTAAGTAGTTTTTATAACTCATTTTTGCAAATCGATACAAGGCTAAATTTTGGCAAATCGCCGATACAAAAGCCCCTTATCCTTTTTGTAAATGATAGTTTGATGGCCGTTTTTTTCTTTTTACTTGGGTTTAGACTTAAGCGAGAAATTTTTAAAGCAAAGCTTAGGAGTCTGGCCCAAGCTACCTTGCTAAAAATTTTTATCATCAGTGGCATTTTAGCTTCTATATTTTTTTATATTTTAAATCACAATTATATTTTTTGTTGAAAGATTAAGGCAGTGTCAATGGATATAAATACGGCATTTAAGATACTGGCTAGAAATTTGGTGTTTTGTATATCTTATAAAAGAGAGTGTGAATAATGAACTTTTTAAATAGAATTTTTCTAGCAAAAGAGCTGGATCGGTGGCAAAGTGACGGTATAGTCGATAAAGAGACCGCTATAAAAATAGCAAATTTATACGACATCGACCCTGACGCTCATAGCGATAAGATGAGTTTTGTCCTAAAACTCGTAGCATATCTCTTTTTTGCATTAGCCTTTTTTACGCTTGTTGGTGCAAATTGGGAAGAGATACCAAGACTAGGACGTTTGGCGCTTGTGTTGTTTGTACTTGGGCTTGTAAATTTTGGTGGAATTTACTATCTCGCAAAGGGAAAGGAAAATCTATCAACGGCGATGTTTTTTCTTGGAAATTTCTGCTTTGGTGCGGCGATTGCGCTTATTGCCCAAATTTATCACATTAGTGATGAGCCAAGCGGTGGTATTTTACTTTGGAGTATCGGGGCGTTTGCGGTTTCTTTTACTAGTAAAAAAGGTGTGCTAGTAGCCCAAAGCCTTATCTTTGCGACGGTTTGGTTTTTTATGAGAGGCTATCAGGGCGACTTTGGTTTTGGCTTTATCATTTTTATAGTACTCGGCGCATATACGCTTTACAAAGACGACTCAAAATGGCTTGCTTTTGTGCTTTTTATAGATATCTTTATATACATCATTTCATTTTGCAGCTACATTAGTGGTCTTAGAGCGATATTTGATTATGGATTTTTGTTTGGACTTCCTATGGTTGCGATCGTATCGCTATCTTATGCACTTTTGCTTATCAGTATTTCGCCGCTACTAGATAAATTTAGAGTAGGGCTTGGCACATTTGCAAAAGAATTTGGTAAAAATTTTGGCGTTTTTGTGTTGTTGCTTTGTCTGCTTTTATTTGAAGAAAGAAATTTATTTGAGGGTGGAGATGAAGAGCTTTGGTTTGTGAAGTCGTTTTTTAAAAGCAACTTTGGCTTTGTCTTTATACTATTTAGTGTTGCTTATTTTGCACTGTTTTTTAAAGAAAAAAACAAGAGTGGTTTGTTGCTCGGGGCACTGCTCGTGTCGTTGCCCTTTGTCTTTAGCTACGGTCCTGGCTACGCAAATATATTTTTTTCGCTCGCAAATATCATAACAGCTGCGGTTCTTATCAAAAAGGGTGAGCTAAAACTTGGTCTTTGTATGATATTTTTGGTTGCAGCCGTAAGATACTTCCAGCTAATAGGTGATTATATCGGCGCTACGGCACTATTTATAGTATTTGCTTTCATAGTGCTAGTTGTGGCTAGAAAAGGACGTAAAAAATGAAGATAAAAGTATTAATAGTAGCTGTGGTTTTTCAAATTTCGCTTATTGGCATCATGCTTGGCTACGCACTTATGCCACTTTATTTTGGGCAAGAGGTAAGAGTAAGGGTTAATCTTTATGATCCAAGAGATCTTTTTCGCGGAAATTATGTTGATTTAAACTATGAATTTTCAAATTTTCATTCAAGAAATTTTGACGAAAATGATGAAGGTGACCGCTATATCGACCAATACGATGAGAGAGTAAGAGATGGGGCTAGAGTTTATGCTGTTTTAAAACCAGATGTTAATGGCACTTACAGCTTTGATAAATTTAGTATAAGCAAGCCAGACAATGAAGTGTTTTTAGCTGGTAGATATGACGGCTACTCACTAGTAAAATACGGCATAGAGCAGTTTTATATGTCGCCTGATAGCGCGGCTAATACTGAAAATGAAATGAGAGAAGAAGATGTTAATGCATATGCTGTTTTGATGGTTATGGAAAATGGCAAAGCTAGATTAAAGGATCTAATAATTCAAAAGAGTGCCGGAAAGAATAGTAAAAAATTATTTGGTGATGAAAATTTTGACAAGCTGGATGATATTAGGCAAAAAGAGTAAGGTAAATTGAGTCAAAGTATTTGTAAAAAATTCGCTTATATTTTAAATTTAAATGAAAATTTAAACAACTTAATTAATTTTGATCTATTTGTAAAAACTCCCAAAAATTTAATTTTATTTTTAAATTTAAGAGTTAAAATCTCCATAAATTAATAAAAAAGGATAAAAAAATGTGCAAAGATTGCGGTTGCTCAATGGGTAATCACGCCCATACCCACACTCATGTTGATGGCACTACCCACTCACATTTTCACACTCACGATGGTCATATCGATCACTCACACGACGCACATGAGCACAGTCACGATGCTCACGCACATCCAGTGCTAAATGAGAGTAAAACTATAGACGTGATAGAGAAAATTCTCTCTGAAAATGATAAAGAAGCTTCTCACAACAGAGCTCATCTTGATGAAAAAAAGATACTTTGCGTAAATTTAATGAGTAGCCCAGGAGCAGGCAAGACAACGCTTCTCGAGGCAACGATAAAGGCTGGTAAGTTTAAAATAGGCGTTGTTGAGGGTGATTTGGAGACAAATCAAGATGCTGATCGCATAGTAAAAGCTGGTGCAAAGGCTCATCAGATAAGCACAGGTCAGACCTGTCACTTGGACGCATTTATGGTGCATGAAGGGCTTCACCATCTGCCGCTGAACGAGCTTGATCTAGTCTTTATAGAAAATGTTGGAAATTTAGTTTGCCCTGCAAGCTACGACGTTGGCTCGCATTTTAACGCTGTGCTTCTTTCAGTGCCAGAGGGCGATGATAAGGTGAGTAAGTACCCAGTGATGTTTAGAGCTGCTGACGTGCTTCTCATCACAAAAGCTTCGCTTGCACCACACTTTGACTTTGACATCGAGCGAGTGAAAAATGACGCTAGAAAGCTAAATCCAAAGGTTGACATCTTTGTGATAGACAGCAAAACTGGTGAGGGCATTGATAAGTGGATAAGTTATTTGGAATTTAAAAAAGAGCTAAGATAATGTGCCTCTCAATCCCTTCAAAAGTAATAGAAATAGATGAAAACAACGTCGCCACCGTTGAGACTCTGGGCGTTACTAGAAAGGTAAGCCTTGATCTCATCTCTGAAGAGGTAAAAGTTGGCGAATACGTGCTAATTCACGTTGGATACGCTATGCAAAAGATTGATACAAATTTTGCACTTGAAAGTCTTGAAGTCTATCGACAGATCGCTGATGATATGAACGATGGGAAAATTTGATGGATCTTATAAATGATTTTCGCGATAAGGAGCTGATCTTAGCCCTTTCAAAACTCATACAAAAAGAGAGCACAAAACCCCTAAATATCATGGAAATTTGCGGCGGCCACACGCATAGCATTATGAAATTTGCACTGCCAAGTTTAGTTGGAGAGCATATAAATTTCGTCCATGGCCCAGGCTGTCCGGTCTGCGTGATGCCAAAGAGCCGCATAGACGAGGCCTGTAAGCTTGCTAGCATGCCAGGAGTGATCTTTTGCACGTTAGCTGACATGCTAAGAGTGCCTGGCTCAAAGACAAGCTTGCAAAAACTTCGCGGCGAGGGGCACGACATAAGGGCACTTTACACGCCACTTGATGCGCTAAATATAGCTAAGCAAAATCCAGACAAAAAGGTCATATTTTTTGCGATCGGATTTGAGACAACGACGCCAATGAGCGCAAATTTGGTTGAAAAAGTGGTGCAAGAGGACATTAAAAATTTATATTTTCATATAAATCACGTAACCGTCCCAGCTCCAGTTAGAGCGATAATGAGCGATGAAAACGTGAAGATAGACGCATTTTTAGGCCCAAGTCACGTGAGCGTCATCACTGGCAGTAAAATTTACAAAGAGCTAGCAGATGAGTTTAAAAGACCGATTGCCATTAGCGGTTTTGAGCCGCTTGACATCATGGCAAGTGTCTTAAATTTAGTCCGTCAGCAAAATGCAGGCACATATGAGGTCTATAACGAGTACGCAAGAGCGGTCAAAGAAGAGGGCAATGTTAAGGCAAAAGAGCTCATAGCTAAATACTTTGAGCCGTGTGACTTTGTCTGGAGAGGCCTTGGCGAGATAGCGCAAAGCGGCATGAAGCTAAAAGACGAGTTTGCCTATCTTGACGCTAGAGTGCAGTTTGACTGCAATGTAGAGAGTGCTGGCGAGAGCAAGGCTTGCATTTGTGGGCAAATTTTAAGAGGGCTGGCAAAGCCAACAGAGTGTAAAGTCTTTGGCAAAGTTTGCAACCCACAAAATCCGATAGGATCGTGCATGGTCTCAAGCGAGGGCGCTTGTGCGGCGTATTTTAAATACGCAAGAGTTGGTTAAGGAATTTAATGAAAAAGATAATGCTAAGCCACGGCGGCGGCGGCGAGGAAATGAACTCGCTTATAAATGAGACGATATTTAAAATTTTTGATAACGAAATTTTAAGGCAGAGCAACGACTCGGCGATACTAAATTTAAACGGCAAGATCGCATTTAGCTCAGATAGCTTTGTGGTAACTCCCATTTTTTTTAATGGTGGCGACATCGGCAAGATCGCAGCTTGTGGCACGATAAACGACTTAGCGATGGTTGGAGCAAGTGCAAAATACCTAAGCTGCTCGCTCATCATAGAAGAGGGGCTTAGTATAGAAGAGCTCGAGCGTGTGCTAAGCTCGCTTGCAAAAACTTGCAAAGAAAGCGGCGTAAGCGTCGTTTGTGGTGATACAAAGGTCGTGCCAAAGGGCAAATGTGACAAAATTTTTATAAACACAGCAGGCATTGGCGAGATAGTTTGCGAAGGCGTGGAGCTTAAAAATTTAAAGGCAGGGGCTAAAATTTTAATCTCTGGAGATGTTGGCAGACACGGCGGCGTGGTGCTTGCAGCAAGAGAGGAATTTGAGCTTGGGCTCGATCTAAAGAGTGACTGCAAGAGCCTAAAAGAGGTTGTTTTAAAGCTATTTAGTGCTGGCATAAAACCGCAGTGTATGCGTGATGCGACCAGGGGCGGACTAAGTGCAGTGCTAAATGAGTGGGCTAAATTTAGTAAATTTGACATCTTAGTTTTTGAAGAAAATATCAAGGTGGCTGACGAAGTGATGGGCGTTTGCGAGCTCTTTGGTTTTGAGCCTTATGAGCTTGCAAATGAGGGCACTTTTGTAATGGCTGTTGATGAGAGCGAGGCCAAGGACGCGCTAGAAATTTTAAGAGAATTTGATCAAAATGCGATGATAATAGGCGAGGTTTTGGAGGCTAAAAACGAGCGTGTCATCATCGAAAACGCCTATAAATCAAGAAGATTTCTCGAGCCGCCAAAGGGCGAGCTACTACCAAGGATCTGCTAATGCACGAGCTTAGCATCGTTCAAAATTTAGTTAGTCTTTGTGAAAAAAACGCAGCCAAAGAAAACGCCAAAGAGATAAGCAAGATCGAGATAAAGGTTGGCCGTTTAAGCGGCGTCGAGCCTCATTATTTGCAGAATGCCTTTGATGTTTATAAGGCTGGCACGATCTGCGAAAATGCTGAGCTTGTGATAAATTTACAAGGCATTGTGATCGAGTGTTTGGATTGCGGATTTGGTGGGGAGCTTAGCGAAAATGACTTTACCTGTCCAAAGTGCAAAAGCCAAAATTTAAAGGTGACTGACGGCGAAGATATGTATCTGATGCGCCTTGAGATGAAGTAAATTTTACATATTTTTATATGTAAAATTTTATGTTTTTATCAAAATATTTTAATGGTTATAGTATTAAAAAATAGCTATCAAGGTCTTGATCTTTAGCTTTTAATATCTTTTGACTAGTAAAATTTAAGCATTACGCACTTTACGAACCTAGGTTAGTATAGATAATCAAAAATGAGCGCCCACTCTTGGCTTTAGAAGCAGCCAATAATTTTTCTATAATTTCTCTGTGCTTTGCAGATTTAAACTACTCAAATATCAAAAACGGAGCCTGAATCACGTTTCTTATTATCTTTAGTGGTGAGAGTAGGGCGTCTTGCAGGATCTGCGTCGAGTACTCAGGCTTATCGGTAGTGCCTCGTATGGCGATAACGGTTGAGAGTGAGCGGTCCTTGCCAAGGATTATTTGATTTACTAGTGGAATTTTATCAATGATACTGCTAGCGTCTTTTAGTAGCTTTAGCTCAAGGTCGATGTTTATCTTTTTACTCTTTAGGTCAATGGTGCCACGCCCGCCGATATCAGCACTTGTACCTATCATTTCAATCGCTAAAAATTCGATCATATCGCCATTTCTAGTGAGTAAGATTTTACCATTTTTAACAGTAAAGCCCTTGTCATTAAAGTCGGGCGTTTTAAAGCTAAGAAGCGATGGAACCGAGTTTAAAAAGCTAAGTAGTCTTTGATAAAAGATATAATCTTTTAAAAAAGTATCAAAAAATCTCACCTCTGCCTTGAAATTCTTAGAGTTTTCTCCAAGTAGTTTCAGGCGAAATTTACCACCTTCAAAGCTCTTGATGCCAAAAAGGTCGTTGATAAATTCTCCGCTTATGTCGGTTGCGTCTAAATTTATACTCTTTTCATCATTAAAATAGCCAACTCTTCCTTGCTGCGCCAGCCCATTTAGCGAGGTGCTTTTGCCCTTTTTCTCGGCGCTAAAGCTATTAAATGGCAGTGTTTTGTTTAAATCTTTTAAAATAATATCACCGTTTCTTGCCAAGAGCTCAAGCGGCGTGCTTTGCTCGCTGGTTTTGTTATCATCAAGCACTAGCAAATTTAGATCTTTAGTTTTTACGTTTATGGTTTTTTCTTTTATGTCTAGGCTTAGCTTTTTACTTGCGCTATCTACCTTCACACCAGCTTTTGAGACTAAAATTTTAAGATCGTCATTTTCATACTTTGAGCCATTTTTATCTAAAAACGGCAAATCAAAGTTTGCTCCTTTGGCAAAAATTTCAAGATCAGTAAAATCCTTACTTTTTATGCTAAGCTCATCAAAACTACGCACCCCATTTTCCTTTAAAACAGGCGAGCTCTCTATGAAAAATTTACTATTTTTTGTTGATATTTTACTTTCACTGCCAAAGCTCATATCAAGCCCAAATGGCTCTATCTTAAGCAAAGTTTCATCAGCCTTGCTAAAGTCTAAAAATGCGCTAAATGGCTCATTTTTAAAGACTAAAATTTCATCATTTTTCTCTTTTAGATCAAAGCTTTCTATTGTGCCTTTTATCTCGCCAGTACTTTTTTGTAAATTTATATAAGCCTTGGCATTTGCTTTAAAAAACTCAAGTCCAAAGCCAGTAGCATCGATGCTTAAATTTGTCGTATTTATGAGCTTTACAAGGGCGCCTTTAGTGTTAAATTTACTTCCAGCAATCTCCAAAACCGCGTCACTTAGCTTAAATTCTCCATTTGCAATGACGCTTTTTTCATCAAAATTTTCTAAGCTTTTCTCATCAAGCTTTATCAAAATTTTTAAGCTAGCATCCATTTTTCCGCTAAGCTGCCTTACTGGCACGATGATCTTATAGGCTTTTAATATCTCATTTATTGCTTCATCATAGATCGATTTTGTCTTTATAAAAAGCTCTAAATTTGCGCTTTTCTCATCAAAGATATTGTTTATCGCAACGCTTGAGCCATCAAGCTTTTTGCCCTTGTAAATAGGCGAAATAAGATCAAATTTAAGCTTTGAGTTTTTAAGCGTAATATTTGCCTCACCTACATTTACGGCTGGCAAGCCTTTTTCAAATTTAACGAGCAAATTTTTAGTATTTGCGGTGGCATTTAGATCATTTAGATAAAAGTTATTTTTGGCTAGATCAGCCTTGCCATTTATCTCTTTTAACTCGTAATCATCAGCAACGATGTATCCATATATCCAGCTTTTAACTTCACTATTTAGCTCTATGCGTCTGTCAAGCTCGTCAATGAAGTTTTTAATGCTTCCAGCCTCGACATCGTAAGCTTTGTAGGTTAAAAATGTATCTTTTAGGGCAAAATTTAGCTTACCGTGCAGCTCATGAGAGGTGAAATTTCCCTCAAATTTATAGTCATTTTTATCAAAATCCGCACTTCCTTCGCCGCTAATGCTGACGTTAAAATCCTTAAAGCTTAAATTTCTAACGCTAAAAAGATCTATTCCATCTTGCTGTTCGTTTTGGAATTTAATATCCACATTTAAATAAGGGCTATCAACAAAAAATATATCATCTAAAAATAGAATTTTTAGTTTAAAATCATCTCCTATTTGCACATTTTCAAGTGAAATTTCTTGAAAAATCGTATCTATAAAATCTACGCTTTTACTAAGATTTAAAAGGCGCTCATCGCTGCTTTTTTGCTTGCTCTCTTTCTTAAAATTTGGGAGCTTTATCTGCTTTGCTCTTGCAATTATTTTTTTATCTAATTTTATATATAATTGCTCCAATTTTACGCCGTAAAACTCGAAATCGTTAATTTTTATGCCGTATTTTAAAAGTAAGATAAATGAAAGAATCAAGATGATAAAAAATTTTATGAAAAAGCCATATTTAGACATTTTTTTTGATATTGTAGCCATCATTTTCCTAAGTATTTTTGTCTATTTGGCACGCCCTATAAACACAAGCAAGGTCGTTTTTATACCAAAGGGAAGTGTGGGCGAGATTATATCTTATTTAGCTAATCGCAACTTTAACTTAAGCGTGATAGACAAATACGCCATACTTTTTATCGGCTCTCCACAATCTGGCTGGATAGAGATCGGTCAAGATAAAATTTCAAGGGTTGATTTTTTAAAAAAACTTGCAAAATCAAAAGCGGCTTTAACCGAGATAACGCTAATACCAGGCGAAACGACTATTGTTTTTTTAAACCAGATCGCCACCCAGCTAGGACTTGATCCAGTTAAGCTAAATAGCGAATATAACGCTCTTGCTCCAGTGAGTGATGGCTTTTTAATGCCAAATACTTATAAAATTCCAATAGGCATCAGCGAAAGACATCTGGCCTATTACCTTGTAAATTCATCCAAAAAGGCGCAAAGCGAGATCAGCAGGAAAATTTTTGGCGAGTACAACGAGAAAAAGTGGTTTAAAATTCTAACCATCGCCTCTATCATCCAAAAAGAGGCCGCTAACGACGCTGAGATGCCTCTTGTTGCCTCAGTCATCTACAACCGCCTAGATAAGGGCATGAGACTGCAGATGGACGGCACGCTAAATTATGGTATCTACTCGCACGATGTGATCACAGCTGAGCGCATAAGAAGCGACATGAGCGAGTTTAATACCTATCTAAACGACGGCATCCCACCAAGCCCAGTCTGCTCGGTCTCAATAAGTGCGATAAAAGCGGCGATAAACCCTGCAAAGAGCGATTATTTATACTTTGTGCTTGATAAAAAGGCAAAAAAGCACATTTTTTCAAAAACCTTAAGCGAGCACAATCAAAATATCGCAAAATAGGGCTAAAATACAACTAGCTTTAATAAAAAACGTGATAAATTTCAAAAAATCAAAAGGGCTAAAATGAGTGACATTATCTGGACTAAAACCGACGAAGCACCGCTTTTTGCAAGCTACTCTCTCTTTCCTATCGTTAAGAGCTTTTTATCCCGCGCTGGCATTAGTATAACTAGGGCTGATATCAGCTTGGCTGGACGAATTTTATCTCTTTTTAGCAAAGAGCTTGGGCTAAACAAGGCTGATGAACTAGAGCTTTTGGGTGAGCTAACCGCACACAAAGAGGCAAATATCATAAAACTGCCAAACATCTCAGCCACGCTCGTTCAGCTAAAAGCGGCTATTGAGGAGCTAAGAAGCAAGGGGATAAATGTGCCGTTTTACCCAGACGAGATCATCACAGACTACGACGAAGAGACCGCTAAAAAATATGCAAAAGTGCTTGGTAGTGCTGTTAATCCAGTGCTAAGACAAGGAAACTCAGATAGAAGAGTCTTACCTCCGGTTAAAGAATTTGCCAAAAAGCATCCACATAGTAATGGCAACTGGGACAAGGCAAATAAAACTAAAATTTGCTACATGCAAAAGGGCGATTTTTATGAAAATGAGCGCTCAATCATCGCTAGCAAAGATGAAAAATTTTATATAAATTTTATAAGCTTGGAGGGTAAAAAAGAGCTTTTAAAAGAGCTTGCTGTTCAAAGTGGCGAGATCGTATATGCAACGTTTTTAAGCGTAGATGAGCTAGATAAATTTTATGAAAGCTGCTTTGATGAGGCAGAAAAAGAGAATTTGACCTTGAGCTTACATCTAAAATGCACGATGATGAAGGTTAGCGACCCTGTCATCTTTGCGCATGCGATAAAGAGCTATTTTAAAGAGGTTTTTGAGCTATTTGGTGAGGATTTTAAAACTCACGGCGTTGAGGCAAAAAACGGCTTAAAAGATATGTTTTCTAAAATTTCAACTCTTAAAAACAAAGATGAAATTTTGGCTAAATTTGATGAAATTTTGAGCAAAAAAGCAAAAATTTGGGCACTCAATGAAAATGCCAGCAACTTTGACGTGCCAAATGACGTTATCATCGACGCCTCCGTGCCTGCGCTCATTAGAAACTCTGGCAAGGTAAAAGATAAGGACGGCGAGCTAAATTTCTCTCTTTGTATGATCCCAGATAGAACCTACGCTAGGGTTTATGAGGCCTGCGTGGCGGACTTTAAGGAGCATGGCGCGCTTGATGTGAGCAACATTGGCAGCGTAGCAAACGTGGGGCTTATGGCTAAAAAGGCCGAGGAGTATGGCAGCCACGATAAGACTTTCATCGCAAAAGAGGACGGAGAATTTGTTGTTTGTAACGAAGCTGGCGAGAGCGTCTTTAAATTTAATGTTAAAAAAGGCGACATTTTTAGGATGACGCAGGCTAAAGATGACGCGATAAATGCGTGGTTTGAGCTTGCTTTAAAAAGAGGCGAAATTTCAAAAGATGAGCTTATATTTTGGCTAGATAGCAGCCGCGCTCATGATAGAAATTTGATAGCTAAATTTGAAAAATTTAGAGATAAATTTACTAGTGCTGGCGTGAAATTTGAAATTTTAAACTACGAGCAAGCAACTATAAGATCGCTTGAAGCAATAAGAGCTGGCAAAGACGTTATAGGCGTCACTGGCAACGTTTTAAGAGACTATCTAACCGATCTTTTCCCGATATTTGAACTAGGTGGCAGCTCAAAAATGCTCTCAGTCGTGCCACTACTTGCTGGTGGAGCGATGTTTGAGACGGGTGCTGGCGGAACGGCTCCGACGCTTGTAAAAGAGCTAAAAGAGAGAAATCACCTGCTTTGGGATAGCTTAGGCGAGTTTTTGGCGCTTAGTGCTTCGCTTGAACATCTAGCGTTTTTTAGGCAAAAAAAAGAGGCAAAAGAGCTAAGCGATGCGCTAAATAGAGCTGTTGCTAGCTATCTAGATGAAAACAAAACGCCAAATGCCACTCTTGATACCAGAGAGTCACACTTTTATCTAGCGCTATTTTGGGCGAGAGAGATGGCAAAAAGTGGCGGGATTTTAAGCAAAATCTTTGAAAATTTAGCAGGGGAGCTAGAGAAAAATGAGAGCGAAATTCTAAAGCAGATCAGAGAAAAAGATGGTGCAAGCGTGGAATTTGGCGGATACTACCTGCTAGATGAGGCAAGAGCTAATGAGGTCATGAGACCAAGTAAAATTTTAAATCAAATAATAGGATAAGAGATGAAAATAAGTGTAGTTGGAGCTGGAAACGTCGGTGCTAGCATAGCTTATGCACTTTGTATGAGAGAGCTTTGCGATGAGATCGCGCTTGTAGATATATTTGGCGATGTGGCGCGCGCAAAAGCGATCGATCTAGCGCAGTCAAGCTGCGTCTTTAACGCAAAAACTAGCGTTTGTGGTGGCGATGATTTTGTGTTAATTGAAGGCAGTGACATCGTCATAGTTACAGCTGGAAGCCCAAGAAAAGAGGGTCAAACTAGAGAAGATCTGCTACTTAAAAATGCCGTTGTCGTAAAGCAAACAGCGCAAAAGATAGCTGAATTTGCCAAAAACGCAGTGATAATAGTCGTCACAAATCCGCTTGATGTGATGGTCTGGACGGCTCATAAATTTAGTGGTTTTAGCAAAAACAAAGTGATCGGCATGGCTGGCGAGCTTGATAGCGCAAGGTGCAGATATGAGCTAGCGCTTTTAAAAGATAAGGACGCTAGCAAGCTAAGAGCAAAGATCGTCGGCGCTCACAATGACGAGATGATCGTATCAGCTAGCAATATAAGCGAAAAATTAAATGAAAATGAGCTAAAAGCGCTCAAAAAAGAGACAAGCACCGGTGGCGCAAAGATAGTTAAGCTCCTTGGCACTTCGGCTTATTACGCACCAGCGGCTGCAGCTGTGAAGATGTGCGAGATGATCGTTGGCAAGGGCGATGAGATAATAAGCGCTAGCGTGCTAATAGATGATGAGCTAAGTTGCGGCAGGCTAGTAAGGCTCGGACGTGATGGCTTGAAAGAAATTTTAGAGCTAAATTTAAACGAAAACGAGCAAGAGCAACTAAGCAAAAGCGAAGCTGAGATCAGAAAAAACATTAAATTTTTAAAAGAAAATTTGGAATAGGAATATAGATGATAGTAAAAGAAAATGTGCCCGTTTGGGTCGATGAGAGCAGGTGTAAGGCCTGTGATGTCTGTGTGAGCTACTGCCCAGCAGGCGTGCTAGGTATGAGGCTTGAGCCAAAGGCGGTGCTTGGCAAGATGATAGAGGTGGTCTATGCTGACTCATGCATAGGATGCCGTGACTGCGAGCTTCACTGTCCTGATTTTGCCATTTATGTGGCTGATAAAGGTTTTAAATTTGCAAAGCTAACGCCTGAGAGCAAAGAGCGAGCTGCGGCCGTAAAGGCAAATAAATTTGCAAAACTTGGAGAGAGCGCATGAGAGAGGTAGTATCAACTGGCAATGCCCTAGTAGCAAGGGCTGCAGTCGAGTGTGGCTGTAACTTCTTTGGCGGATATCCTATCACTCCAAGCAGTGAGATCGCCCACGAGTTAAGCGTGCTTTTGCCAAAACATGGCGGCACATTTATACAGATGGAAGATGAGATAGCTGGCATTTCCGTAGCACTTGGTGCAAGTGCGAGCGGTGCTAAAGCGATGACTGCAAGTTCTGGTCCTGGAATTTCACTAAAGGCTGAGCAAATAGGCCTTGGCTTTATCGCAGAGATACCGCTTGTCATCGTAAATGTTATGCGCGGTGGCCCTTCAACTGGTCTGCCTACCCGCGTCGCACAAGGCGATATCTTGCAGGCTAAAAACCCAACTCACGGCGATGTAAATATGATAGTTTTGGCCCCTAGTAGCCTAGAGGAGTGCTATACGCAGACGGTTCGCGCCTTTAACCTCGCAGCTAGGTTTATGACACCAGTTATGCTGCTACTTGATGAGACGATAGGTCACATGCAAGCAAGGGTTAGTTTGCCTGAGATCAGCGAGCTAGAAATTTATAAAAGAAGAGAATTTAGCGGCGAGCCAAAAGAGTATAAACCATACGAGGCCGCACCAGACGCGCCAGCCACGCTAAATCCTTTCTTTAAAGGCTATCACTACCATATAACTGGGCTTCATCACGGCGCTACTGGCTTTCCAACAGAAGATGGCAAGATCGTTGAATACTCAATGAATAGGCTGTTTAATAAGATAAATTTACACACTGTTGAGTGCGAGAAATTTGAAGAGTTTATGCTAAATGATGCTGAAATTTGCATCATCGCCTTTGGTAGCGTGGCGCTTTCGGCTAAGCAAGCGATATTAAATTTACGTGAAAAAGGGCTAAAAGTAGGGCTGTTTAAGCCACTCACACTTTTCCCAGCTCCAGCTAAAAAGCTAAAAGAGATATCAGATAAATTTAAGAAAATTTTAGTCTGCGAGCTAAATTTAGGTCAATATAGTGGCGAAATTTCAAAGATCATCTTAAGAGATGACTTTGCAAAACTGCTAAAAGCAAACGGCAGACCGATAAGCCCAAGCGAGATCGAGGCGAAGATAGGAGAAATTTATGGCTTTTAATTACGATAAATATTTACGAACAGATAAAATGCCTACTCTTTGGTGCTGGGGCTGTGGCGACGGCGTCATACTAAAGGCACTCATCCGTGCTATCGACACCATGGGCTGGGACATGAACGACGTTTGCGTGGTCTCAGGCATAGGCTGCTCTGGGCGCTTTAGCGGATATCTTGACTGCAACACCATCCACACAACTCACGGCAGAGCTGTAGCATATGCTACTGGCGTAAAGATGGCAAACCCAGACAAGCACGTCATAGTTGTAACTGGCGACGGCGACGGACTAGCGATCGGAGGCAACCACACGATACACGGATGTCGCCGAAATGTCGGGCTAAATCACATCTTAATCAACAACTTCATCTACGCGCTAACCAACTCGCAAACCAGCCCAACCACGCCAAAAGGCATGTGGACGGTCACAGCGCAGTATGGTAACATCGATCCTAGCTTTGACGCCTGTAAGCTCGCAACCGCTGCAGGTGCTAGCTTTGTAGCGCGTGGCAGCGTCATCGAACCAGAGAAGCTTACAAAGCTCTTTGTAGAGGGCTTTAGTCACGATGGATACAGCTTTTTTGACGTATTTTCAAACTGCCACATAAATTTAGGACGCAAGAACAAAATGGGCGAGGCAGTGAAAAATTTAGAGTGGATAAAGGGTCGCACGACGAGCAAGGTTAAATTTGACATGCTAAGCGACGAGGAGAAAGAGGGTATTTTCCCACTTGGTGTGCTGCACAAAGATGAAAAGAAGATAGAGTACACCAAGGCTTACGACATGGTAAGAAAGGCTGCAATGAGCGGTGAGGCGATCGATTTTAAGGAGCTAGCATGAAGTCACAGCTAAGATTTGTCGGCGTTGGTGGACAGGGCGTCATACTAGCAGGCGAGATCCTCTCAGCTGCCAAAATAAAGGCAGGCGGATACGGCGTCAAGGCTTCTACATACACATCTCAGGTACGTGGCGGCCCAACGAAGGTTGATATCATCCTTGATGAGAAGGAAATTTTATACCCTTATGCAAACGAGGGCGAGATAGAATTTATGCTAGCAACTGCACAGATAAGCTACGATGCCTTTAAAAGCGGCGTAAAAGAGGGCAGCGCGATCGTTGTTGAGCCAAATTTGGTAAAGGTGAGCGATGAAGACAAAAAGCGCTGGAAAATTTATGAAATTCCTATCATCTCTATCGCAAAAGACGAGGTCGGAAACGTCATCACTCAAAGTGTCGTGGCTCTTGGTGTGGCTGTGGCGATGAGTGGGTGTATGGATGAAAATTTGGTGCGTGAAGAGATGCTAGCAAGCGTGCCTGAAAAGGTTAAAGAGGCAAATGCCAAAGCTTACGAGCTAGGGCTAAAATACGCAAAAGAGCTTTTAAAATAAATTTTGGCTAATTTTTAGCCAAAATTTCTACTATAAATAAAAAATCAGCATTTATTATATTTTTATCAATTATTACTTTTCTTAAAATTTAAAGTATTACTTGTCGATATAAAAGATTATATTTATAGTATCTATTTATCTTATCAAAGCTATGAATTTTTTTAAAAATCGTTCTAATAATGCCTTATTCTAGCTTTCTTAAATAAAATATATTTTTAAATATTTAATAAATTAATAAATTATATTTAAGATTTGTTTTAGTAATATTTCAGACATAAAAATTTCGTAAAAGGAGTAAAAGTTGAGTTACAAAATCTCAGTTGCAACATGTGCTGCACTTTTGATGTGCAGTGGTTTTTAAAGTCAAGTTTTTGCTGTGCAAACGACAAAGCTTGAGGGTGTTGAAGTAAATTCAGTCGGTGATAACATCAGCGAAAGCGGTATCGATGAGGGAATTTTAAGCAAAAGAGTCGCCGCCGGTCCTTTGGCTGATAAAAAAGTTATAGATATGCCTTATCAAGTAAATATGATCTCAAAAGAGATTCTTGATAATCAAGGCGTTCAAGGTTTTGAAGATGCAGTTAGATACTTTCCTTCAGCACAAATTCAATATCGCGGCGGTGGCGATGTTGGTTGCCCACAAACTCGTGGCTTTCAAGGCTCAGTCGTAGGTAACGTCCTTTGTGATGGCTTTTATGCTTCATCAACCACAGCTATACCTATGGCGATGTTTGAGAGTTTGCAAATCCAAAACGGACTTGCTGGCTCGCTTTATGGTGGTGTTACACCTTCTGGATATTTCCTTTATTCTCGCAAGCGCCCAGTCCCACTTCAAAACGTTATCTGGACTGATTACAGCTCAAGGTCAAATTTAGGCGTAGGTCTTGATACTTCAAACAAATTTGAAAAAGTTGGATATAGAGGCGTCTTTTACTACTCAGGCGGTGAAAAAAATGCCAAAGATAGTAAAATTTCTCGTCGTCTAGCCTCACTTGGACTTGATTTTACCTTACAGAGAATTTAACACTTGAGACAAACTTTAACCACTATGAGCATAAAAACTCAGGTATGCCAGGTGGATTTAGCATGCCATTAACAAATGGAGTAGCAAATTTTGACGTACCAAGCCCTGTAAAAGATACTAAAAGAGGACTTGAGCAGTCTTTTGGTGATAATCACCTTAAAACAACAACAGCTAGTGTAAAACTAAAATACGCTCCAACAGAGAACTGGTACTTTGAAGGCGGCTATCAGTGGCAAAAGGCTATCAGAGATATGTATGGCACCGATGGAAAATTCTTAAATCAAAATGGAGATTATAAAGTTACTAAGAGTGGTGGCAGTGGTGCATCTGGCAGATTTGATGTAGATAGCTGGTTCTTAAAAGGTTTGACAAATTTCGAAACAGGTCCTTTATCGCATAATTTTGCCATAGCTACAAATGGATATCGCTGGACTATTTATAGTGCTAGAAATAGAGGTGAAGAAAGAGTACTTGGTAACTCGAATTTATATCATCCAGTAATATTTAATAATCCACATGTAAAAAAAGAAGTGGTAGATATAAAAGTAGTAGTAGTGATATGAAAAATATTTCTGTTGTTGATGACATTAAATTTAATGACTACTTTAGCACGATCTTATCAGTTTCAAGAAGCTGGTTTACAAGCTATAAGCTACATCCATCTAAAGAGAAAAACTATGATAAAAGTGGCTTTAACTACGGTGTAAGCCTTGTTTATAAACCAGTTGAAAATGTAAGTCTTTATACTACTTATAATGTAAAATTTTACAACATCATAATCATCATCGCTTCAACGCTTCTAACCGCCACTTGCGTCTCATTTTGCGGTATCGTGGGCTGGGTGGGGCTTATCATACCTCACATCATGCGCTTTGTCGTGGGAGTAAATTTCATCACACTCTTTCCAGCTTCACTGCTTGGCGGAGGGCTATTTTTGCTGATAGTTGATACCTCTTCACGCAGTCTAATGGCAAGCGAGATCCCACTTGGCGTCATCACTTCGCTAGTTGGCGCGCCTCTTTTTGTCTATCTGCTCTATAAGAGCAAAAAGGGTTTTGCGTGAAATTTGAGATAAAAAATTTAAGCTGTGGCTACGATAAAAATGTCGTTATCGAAAATTTCAATGCAAATTTACAAGATGGCGACATCTTTTGCCTGCTTGGTAGCAATGGTGTTGGCAAAACAACGACGTTTAAGACGATACTTGGCTTTTTAAAGCCACTTGGGGGAGAAATTTTAATAGACGGCAAAGACGCGCTAAAGATGAGCTAGAAAGAGCGAGCAAGCTTTATAAGCTACGTCCCACAAGCTCATACACCGCCATTTGCCTTTAGCGTTTTTGACGTGGTGATGATGAGTGCAAATGCAAGGCTTGGCATATTTGAACGCCCTAGCAAAGAGGATGAGAAGATAGCGCTAGATGCGTTAAAGACGCTAAATTTAGAGAGTTTTAAAGATAAAATTTACACCGATCTAAGTGGTGGCGAGCGGCAAATGGTGCTGATAGCTAGGGCATTAGCGCAATGCTCAAAGGTTATGCTACTTGACGAGCCAACGGCAAATTTAGACTTTGGTAATCAAATGCGAGTTTTAAAAGAGATAAAAAAGCTCGCAAAGCAAGGCTACATCATTATCCTCACCTCGCATCAGCCAGAGCAGGTCTTTTATCTAAATGCAAAGGTTGCGATGCTTGGGCGTGATAAAAACTACATCTACGGCGAGGCTAGCGAGGTGATGAATGGCGAAAATTTAAAGAAAATTTACGGCGTAGATATACGAGTGGTGAAAAATATCATCGATGAGTGCGAGCATTACTCTTGCGTGATGGTGGATTGAAAGGAGAATATATGTTTAAGAAAATTTTGCTTTTGGCTTTTTTGCTTGTTAGTTTGCAAGCAAGAGTGGTGCTTGATAGCGACGATAAAAAGGTAGAAGTGCCTGATGTGATCGAGCGTGCGACACCTTTGATAGGGGCTTTTGTGCAAGTCTCTGCGATGCTTGGTAACGAGGATCATATAATTAGCGGTGCGCCAAAACTGCCTGCGCTCATGTCAAAAATTTTTCCAAAAATAAAGAGCAACGATAACAAAAGTGGCATGCTAAGTAGCAGCGTCGAGACTATCATCGCGTCAAAAACGCAAGTTGTTTTTGGGCCAGTTGGTATGATGTTTGATGAAAATAGCAAGGCTCAGC
This sequence comes from Campylobacter concisus, assembly GCF_003048405.1. Lineage (NCBI taxonomy): Bacteria > Pseudomonadati > Campylobacterota > Epsilonproteobacteria > Campylobacterales > Campylobacteraceae > Campylobacter > Campylobacter concisus. The sequence goes on from NZ_PIQS01000006.1 coordinate 95,697, forward strand.
TTGAGAGCGCTGGCATCGCAGTTGTGAAGATAGATAAATTTCAAAGCATCAAAGAGATACAAGATAGCTTTAACAAGATCGCTGAAATTTGGAGCGAAAAGAGCGTAAAAAGAGCGCGTGAGTTTAATGACTATTTTAACGAGAACATAAAATTTGTAAGCCAAAAAACAGCAAATTTAACGCCAAAAAAGAGAGTCTTGGTGCTTAACTATAGTTCTGGAAACTTTAACACCATCAGCTCAAAAGATATCGGCGCAGAGTATATTAGCGTGGCTGGCGGTATAAATTTAAGCTCAGAGCTAAGCGATGGAGATTTTAAAATTTCACGAAGAGCAAGTCATCATCTTTAACCCAGACATCATCATCACAAATTCACAAAAAAGTGCCGATGCTATCGCTAAAAACGCATCATTTGCCAAGCTAAAAGCTGTGCAAAATGGGCAAATTTTTGTAGTGCCAAGTGGCGTTTATCTTTGGAGTGTAAGAAGTGCTGAAGGTGCGCTTTATCCGCTTTGGCTGGCTAAGACATTTTATCCAGAGCAGTTTAGCGATCTAAATTTAGAGCAAAAAACAAAAGAGTTTTACGAGAGATTTTATAACTACAAGCTAAGCGATAGTGAGTTAAAAGAAATTTTGCACCCAAGTGGTGAATTTTGATAATAGGACAAAAATAATGTTATTTATTATACTTAATATATTTATTTAAGTATAAAAGTAAATTTATCTTTTTTAATATCCTAAAAAAGAGCTTTTAAAGCTTAAAAACTCAAAAATAAAAATAAACTTCAAATTGGTAGAAATTTTTATATATCTTATAAAATTTCTATCGTTAAATTTATATAAACTACCTTGAAAAGCCCATTTTGTCTTTTTTGATTTTAATATCAGCTCTCATT
>NZ_PIQS01000007.1 GCF_003048405.1 Campylobacter concisus
GTTTAAATTTTTGCTAAAATCACCGCATGAAAAATTTAGAAAAAAATAGAAATATATATATTAAGCATAATCGTTTTTATATTGACTATCAAAAGGACGGCGTAAGAATTCGCCGTGCCACTGGACTGAAAAAATCCCCTTTAGCATTTGATTTTATTCGAAAAAACTATAATTTATTTCTTGGCTCTGAAGAGGATATTGAACTTGCTAAGAGCAAATATTATGAGCTCGAGGATATGCAAACTGATCGCATAATCAGAAAAGGGGAGCAAAAGCTGGAGCCTATTAAAAATACTAGTGAGTTTAGCTTTGAGGGGATTATTTATAGATTGCTTAATGAAAAATCCTTTTTAAAGGATAAAACAATCAGGTTTTATAATGTTGCTAGTCAGGCTGTTATCGATTTTCTGCATTCAAAAAACATCTTTTACCTGTCCGATTTTGAAAGGCAGGATAGTATTGATTTTGTAAAATTTTGTAAAAACAAGGGCTTAAAAGATAGCTCAATTAATGGGTATTGCTCTTTTTTTAAAATGGTTTTTCGTTATGCTATTGCCAATGATATAATCTCAAAAAATCCATTCTATATACCTAGGTTCAAACAAGAATTACATAATGCCGACAATGGTGATTTTACCCCTTTTAATTTAAGTGAGATTTTGCAACTTATAAAACATGCCGAGGGCGAGCTACGCTTATTTTTAATAGTTGCATTCTTTACTGGGGCTAGGACTGGCGAGATTTTGGCTTTGACTTTTAATGACTTGGATTTTCAAAATAAGGAGATACGTATTAATAAAACTCTATCGGAGCTAGGTGTTTTGGATTCTCCTAAAACTAAATCCAGCAATCGTACAATCGATATGCTTGATATTGTTTATAATGAACTGATAAAACTCGATTATACCGATATTAATCAAAATATTTTTTCTCTTTCACGAGCAGTTATCAGATTAAAATTTAATGATTTGCAGAGATCCCTTGGCTTTAAAATACATAAGCTTTATGATACTAGACACTCATTCGCTTCTGTAATGTTAAGTCGTGGCGAGGAGCCGATGTGGGTTGGTTGTAAAATGATGGGTCATAAAAATTTAAATGAGACCTATCGCTCTTATGCTAAATATCTACCAAAAGATACTAGGCAAAGAGCAACTTTTTTAAAGAATATAGCAATTTAAAATTTTAAAAAAATAGACACTTTTTGATAAAAATATGCTATAATATACTAATTTAATTTAAAAAAGTAGATGACTTTTCACCCCTTTTTTATTTATTTAAATGCCTATTTTACGGCATTTCAGCTTATAAATTTTAAAATTTCACGCAAGTCTTTAACATCAACACAATGTGTCGCTTCTTTTTTTAAGATATCTTTTGCACAAAATGCAATGCTAAGGTCGCACTTTCTAAACATCGATATGTCATTGGCCCCGTCCCCAACACACATTATCTCGTCCTTGCCTAAATTTAATAGTCCACATAAGCGGTCAATCATATCTCCCTTTGAACTACTAAACATCATTTCTCCGCCAACTTCACCACTTAAAATTCCATCTTTATGGTGTAAGATATTTGCAAAATTTGCATCAAAATTAAGCTTTTTTTGCATTACATCGGTTGCATTGTGAAATCCACCGCTAAAAACCACAACTTTGATACCCTTTTGCTTTAAAGCTTCTATTAGCTCGCCAGCTCCTGGCATTATGGGTAAATTTCTGCAAATTTCATTTACTTTTAAAAGTGGCAATCCTTTTAAAAATTTTACTCTTTTTGTAAGACTTTCAAAAAAATCAAGCTCGCCATTCATTGAACGCTTAGTTATATTAGCTACTTCTTCACTAGCATTATTAGCGGCGGCGAGAATATCTATCGTCTCGCCGTCCATTATTGTAGAGTCAAAGTCAAAAACACAAAGTTTTATCAAGTTATACCCTAAAAATCACGCTTCAAAAGGCTTTCGACCTTCAAGATCGTAAGGATATTTTGATCGCGCTTACCGATACCATAAATCATGCCTTTGTCTTTTACCAAAGTCTCTGGTGGCGGATCGATCCTGTTACGATCTATTCTGATAGCCTCCGTCAAGCGGTCTATCACAAAGCCAGCGATATTATCCGCATCTTTCATAACGATATATCTTGTGCTTGGGCTTTGTTTTGTGACATTTAGTGAAAAACGCTTACGCAAATCAATAAGCGGAATAACATTTCCACGTAGGTTAAACACGCCAAGAACGTAATCAGGCACACTAGGAACACGTGTATATTCAATAGGTTTGATTATCTCTTGGATATTTAAAATAGGTATTGCGTACTCTTCCTCACCGACAACAAATCCTACTAGTTGAACTATATCCTCATTATTTTTTAACTCAGGACCATTTATTTGCTGTTTTTGTTTGCTTAAAACTTGATTTAGTTTATTGTTCATCCCTTACCCCTAAGCTAATTTTATATTCTTTCTAACGACATTTTCTAGGTACTCGGCTGAATATGGTTTTGTAATATACTCAGTCATTCCAACTTCTACACCACGCAATCTATCTGTTTTTGACGTCCTTGATGTAACAGCAATAAGTGGTAAATTTCTATACTTAGAGTATTTTCTAATTTCGCCAGCCAGTGTATATCCATCCATCCTTGGCATCTCAATATCTATCAAGATCGCATCAAAGGAGTGTTCTCCGGATTTTACGATGTTTAATGCCTCAACACCGTTTGTGGCTTCTATTATCGTTACCCCAGTTGGTTCAAGCGCTTTTTGCATGATAGTTCTATCCATTTTTGAGTCATCAACTATCAAGACTTTATAATCGCTTGGTTTTTCCTTTGCTTTTGTGCTATCTTCTATTTCGGCTCTAATATCTACCTTGATATCTTTTGCCATCTCCATCATAGCACCAACGTCGATAATCAATGTCACACGGCCATCACCTCTAATAGTCGCACCGGCAATACCTGGGATATTTTGTAAATAATCACCCATTGATTTAATAACAATCTCTTCTTGTCCAACCAAAGTATCGACGATAATACCTAGTTTTGCTTCAGCAACACCGATTATTACGACATAAGTTTGATCTCCACCATCAAATGCTTTTTCTACACCAAATACATCAGAGAGTCTAACAAGAGATAAGACTTCATCTCTTAGCCTTAGTACATTTTTGCCATCGATCGTGTAGATATCATCAATCGGCACGCGAACAGTTTCAAGAACGCTAGCAAGTGGAATAGCATAAAATTCTTCTTGAGTTCCAACAAGTAGTGACTGAATAATCGCAAGCGTGAGTGGAATTTTAAGCTTCATAACTGTGCCTTTTCCAACTTCACTTTCAATATCAATGATGCCGTTTAGTTTTTCGATATTAGTCTTAACAACATCCATACCAACACCACGACCAGATACGTTTGTAACCTTTGCTGCAGTTGAAAATCCTGGTCTAAAGATAAGACCAAATGCCTCTTTTTCGCTCATCGCATCAGCTTCGCGCTCAGTGATGATGCCTTTTTCTATCGATTTAGATTTAAGCATGTCAGCATCTAAACCCTTACCATCATCAACTATCTCAACAACGATATGATTGCCTTCATTGTAAGCTTTTAGCTGAACAAGACCTTTTTCAGGCTTGCCTGCTGCCTTTCTTGTCTCAGGATCCTCGATGCCGTGATCGCATGAATTTCTGATGATGTGAACTAGTGGATCGCCGATCTCTTCTACGATTGACTTATCAAGCTCAGTCTCTTCACCTGAAATTTCAAGATCGATTTGCTTACCAAGGTCGCGGCTAAGATCGCGTATCATACGTGGGAATTTATTAAAGACTTTTGCTATTGGAAGCATTCTTGTCTTCATAACTGCAAGCTGAATATCAGTCGTCACTAAGCTTAGACTTGAGACTACTTGATTTAGCTCTTCAAGGAATTTCTCACCCTCATATCTCTCTTCCACATCATCATAAATTTTTAATAAGCGGTTTTTACCAAGAACAAGCTCACCAATTAGGTTCATTAAGTGGTCAAGTCTTTTTACCTCAACACGTATAGTTTGTTCCTGAGCTACTGCACCGCTACTTGCCGCTGGGACCTTCTTATCTCCGTCTTTTTCTTTACTCTCTGCTTTTGCAGCTGGAGCTGAAGTACTACTTGCAGCCGGGGCTATCTCGCTAGGAGATTTTGGAGCTATGCCTTTTGAAGCACGCCTTGCTTGGTCTTCTGCTTTTCTAACCTTTAAAAGTCTTTCTATCTCAGCTTCTACTTCAGAGTCGCTTAGCTTTGAAAGCTCAGCATCACTTATCTCTGGTGCTTCTTCGGCAGGCGCGGCTGGCTCTGGCTCTGGTGTTGGCTCAGCTACCGGTGTGGCAGGAGCTTCAGGAGCTGCTGCTGGAGTCTCACCTTCAGAAATTTGAGTAAGTCTTGCGCAAATATTTTTAATATCAATGCCAGCAGCTGTATCATTTCCATGATCTCTAATGCTACTTAACAAACCTTTCATCATATCAACTGACTCAAGAACTACGTCCATAATGTCTGGAGTGATCTTTAGCTCGCCTTTTCTAGCTTTATTTAAAACATCCTCCATATGGTGAGTAAGCTCTGTTAAAACATCAAAATTTAAAAAGCTTGAACTACCTTTTACTGTGTGAGCAACGCGGAAAATTCTATTTAATAATTCCAAATCTTCAGGGTTTGACTCAAGCTCAACAAGATCGTGATCTATCTGCTCAATAAGTTCGAAAGCTTCTATTAAAAAGTCTTCCATTATTTCTTTCATATCATCCATGTTTCACCTCATTTTGCAGATTTAGAATGTGCTTCAATAACTTTTAGCACTTCTTGATAAAATATGCTTGCATCAAATTTTGTAAGATACGCCGCACCACCAGCTTCTTTGCTCTTGATTTCACTAAAATCATTACTCAATGAGGAGTTAAATACTATTGGTACTTCTTTAAATCTTTCATCGTTTTTAAGAGTTGAAGCAAAGCGGTATCCATCCATCTGTGGCATTTCGATATCACTTAAGATAACTCTAAGCTCTCTTGATAGGTTATCTCCGTATCTTTGATAAAGCTCTTCCATTCTCTCCAAGCCCTCAACGCCGTTTTTGGCCTCAACTACACTAAGTCCCATTTTCTCAAGTGCGTCTTTTACCAGCTTTCTAGCAGTTGAGCTATCATCTAGAACTAAAGCGGCGCCTTTTAATTTTTGATCGTCTGTTACATCAAATTCGATCTTTGGTGAGTAAATTCCAAGCTCTTCTACTATACTTTCAAGATCAAGGATAAGTAAAACTTCATCATTTTCTATTCTTGTTACGCCTGTTATTTTGCCTTTGTCTAAAGCGCCAGAACCTGAAGCAAAATTTGCTGGCTCAATATCTTTCCAGCTTATGCGTCTGATCCTTTTTGCCTCATGGACGATAAAACCGATCAAAATACCACTAAACTCAGCAATAATAACACGTGGCTTTATAACTACGCCTTCGGTTGGCTCGATAATATTCATCCATCTTGCCAAATTTATGACAGGGATCACCACGCCCCTTAAATCAAAAATTCCCTCGATATACTCGGGAACGCCAGGAAGCTCTGTAAGATTTGGCATCTTAATGATCTCCCGCACCTTTGCGACATTGACTCCGTATATTCCTTCATATACTTTGTTTTCGGTCTTTTTAAAGATACGAAAATCAACAAGTTCCATCTCGTTTGAGTCCGTTTTTAGTACGTTATCTCCAAACATCAATGTCCTTTCAAACTCATTTTGAGCAAATTTAACTTTTGCTGGGCGTATTCTACAACAAAATAACTTTGCTCACATGCAAAACAAGGTAAATTTATATAAAACTTATCGTAAATGTTAAATTGCTCGCCTTGATGATAGTGTCCTTCTATTACGATATTAGCCTCGTATCCCTGCAAATGCTTGCTCATTAGCTCCTTAAAATTAGGAATTTTATAGTCTAAATTTTTATTGGTAAGTTTGGCTAGTATCGCTTTTGATATTTTAAAATTTAAAAATTTATCCAAAGCATTCATAAATTTTAAAAACCATCTAAAGCGCAAAAATCTAAGTGCGTATTTATCTACAAAAGGTAAAAATATATCACCATGCGCGATCTGAACGCGCTCTTCATTGATTGTCTTAAAATTTGCTGGCTGATCGTAAATATCATAAACCCTAACGCTTTTATAGCGCAGCATCTCACGCCCATCCCAAATTTCTCTTGTTTTATTAAATAAATTTGAAAGTCTAAAATCGTGATTACCCTCGAAGTAAAAAATTTCTATCTTTTGTGAAATTTTATTTATAAGATCTAGATGCTCAGCGTAAAATTCTCTTGTATATTCGCCCTCGCCCGTTAGAAAGTCAAACATATCGCCTAACAAAAAAATTTGTGGCGGTTCTTTTATCTCGCCACTATCAATGGCTCTTAAAAATTTTAAAAAGCCATTTCGATTTACGTTTTCATGTGCATCAGCTATAAAGATCGCGCCTTCTTTTATAATGGGGGCATATAGATATTCGCTCAAATTTTGCCTTAATTAAAAATTAGCAGAGCCAAAAAGCAGTTTCTAGCTCTTTGTCTCATCTTTTTAGTCAAATTTTATAGGCTTATAGCAAATTTTTACAATCTCAACGTCGCTTCTGCCTTTTGGTAAATTTAACACCACTTCATCGCCCTCAGCCTTACCCAAAAGCTGCTTTGCAAGTGGCGAATTTATCGAGATATAGCCTTTATCGATGTCGCTTTCGCTAATGCCAACTATCGTATATGTATGCTCTATTTCGGTTTCCTCGTCCATTATCGTAACACTTGAGCCAAACCTAACTCTATCGTGCTCATAGCTACTTGGATCGATCACTTCGGCATTTGCAAGAAGCGAGCCTAGCTCAGCGATCCTAGCGTCTATAAAGGCTTGTTTTTCTTTTGCTGCGTGATACTCAGCATTTTCTTTTAGGTCGCCGTGACTTCTTGCGATATCTATCTCAGTTACGATTTGAGGACGCTGCACGAGCCTTAAATCCTTTAGTTCAGCTTCTATTTTTTCATATCCGTATATTGTCATTGGTTCACTCATTTTTTACTCCATATTCTTTAAAATTTTTACTACATTTTTGCTGCTGCCATGTGACAAATACTCTCTCAATTCGTCACAGCCTTTTAAAAATTTCTGCCTATCACAGCTCTCATAGGCTTTAAGTAAATTATCAGCCGTTGCAAACTCTTGGATAAACTCCTCATGAAGCGGCTCTTTGCCCATGAAGTCAAACATTATATTTGCAAGTCCTGCGTGCTTGATCTTTACAAATTTCCTAGCTATAAAAACATCTATCGCTTTTGCTTTATAGGCTAGCACAAATGGTGTGCCAATGAGCGCAGCCTCAAGCGTAGCCGTACCTGAGCAAATAAAGGCAAAATCGCTATCATACAAAGCTTCAGGCGTGTTTGAGATGACCTCAAAATCGCTCACATCACCATAAATTTCGCCCACTTTATCAAGCAAAAATGGTGGCACGACAAGCAGCCTTTTTGCTTCTATCTTTTTAGCAAGCTCTCTATAAACTGGCATCAGCCTTGAAATCTCTGACCTTCTTGAGCCTGGCAAAAACGCCACTTTACCGCTGCTACTTAGGCTAGTTTTCTTAAGCTTTATCTCATCCATCAAAGGATGTCCCACGTAGGTCGATCGGCTATAAAATTTCGCATCAAATGGCAAGATCGAAGCTAGGTTGTCACAGTACCTCTCAACCGTACTCACTCTTTTTGGCTTCCACGCCCAAACTTGGGGCAAGATGTAGTATGTCACGGCTGCCTTTACCCCAGCCTCTTTTATCGCCTTTGCAAGCGGTAGGTTAAAGGCTGGGCTGTCGATAAGTAGCACTGCATCAACCTCTTTTGCCATCTGGCTCATCACTTTCATCGCCTTTTTGGCTTTAAAGATGAGCGGCAAAACCTCGACAAAACCCATCGCTGAAAACTCGCTACTTTTCATATATGGCGTGCCAAGCTCTTCGCTAAAAATTCCCATAAGCTCAAATTCACTCTCGAAATTTTTCAAAATTTCTTTTAAATGCAAATTTGCCGATGGCTCAAGAGCGGAGACTAAAATTTTCATTTACACACTTTCATCAGGTCTTTTTTTGGGGGCATTATACGCAAAATTTCTTTAAAATTTTAAGAAAGCTGTGATAAAATCCAACCCTTTAAAGGATAAAATTTGAAAGAAATTTTGATAACAAATGACGATGGATTTGAGGCGACTGGCCTGCTTGCTTTAAAAGAAGCTTTAAGCGAGCTAGACGGCGTAAATGTCACGATCGTAGCTCCAAGCTCTGAAAAATCAGCCTGCGCTCACTCTTTGACACTTACAAGACCACTTAGGTTTATAAAACTTGATGATAACTTTTTTAAACTCGATGACGCAACGCCTAGCGACTGCGTCTATCTCGCACTTCACGCACTTTATAATAAAAAGCCAGATCTGGTGATAAGCGGCATAAATCATGGAGCAAATTTAGGCGAAGATATCACCTACTCTGGCACGTGCGGAGCTGCCATGGAGGGAGTTTTGCAAGGCATTAGAAGTATCGCTTTTTCGCAGTTTTATGCAAATAACTCGCTAAATGAACTTGGCTTTGAGCTAGCAAAAGAGGTGGTGAAATTTATCGTACCAAAGGTGCTAGATGGTGAAATTTCGCTAAATCAAAGAGAATTTCTAAATGTAAATATCCCAGCTGTAACTAGCAAAAATTTCAAAGGCTACTCCATCGTACCAGCTGGCAAACGCACTTACGCCACGCATGCTACGCTTAATCGCAACCCAAGAGGCATCGAGTACTACTGGCTTGGAAATGCTGCGCTTGAATACGAAAAAGGCGAGCCAAGCGACATCAGCAAGGTAAATGAGGGCTTTGCCACGATAACGCCCATAAAACTAAATATGACTTCATACGAGAGTTTGGAGAGCTTAAAAGGGAAATTTGATGCAAAATGATAGATTTACAAGGATAAGATGGCTCTTTGGCGAGGATGGTTTTAGCAAACTTCAAAGTGCGAAAGTGCTAGTTTGCGGAGCTGGTGGTGTGGGCGGAATGTGTGTGGATGCGCTTGCTAGAAGCGGGGTCGGAAGCATCACTCTAATCGACAAAGACATCTTTGACATAACAAATCAAAATCGCCAAATTTACAGCGAAAACGTTGGTGGCATAAAGGTGGAGGAATTTGCCAAAATTTATCCTTGTATCACGCCTATTCAGGCACTGATTACACCAGAATTTATTGCTGGTTTTGACTTTAGTAAATTTGACGTGGTGATCGATGCAATCGATGATATCACTGCTAAGATTGCCCTTGCAAATGCGGTAGATCCTAGCAAATTTATAGCCTCGATGGGTGGGGCAAAAAGGGTTGATCCAACTAAGATAAAGGTGGCTGGCGTGTGGAAAACCTCGGTCGATCCGCTAGCTAGAAAATATAGATATGAGCTCAAAAAATCAGGCTTTAGCGGTAAATTTGACGTGGTCTTTTCAACAGAAGAGCCACGTTGCAAGCCGCTTGGAAGCTTCATGGGCGTGACTGCTTGCTTTGGGCTAAATTTAGCTTCACTAGCTGTTAAAAAGATAGTTGGGCAGTAAGTCAAAAATTTACTCTCCAAGCAAAATTTCAAATTAGAGCTGGCATTTTGTGGATATAAATTTAGTAGCCAGCTCTACAAAACACGAATTTAACAATCCAAGATGAGAATCTAGCAAATTTTAAAATTTATGAGCGAATAATTTCGGCTCTAAAATTTGAGATAAGCGGTAAGCGAAGCCAAGACTTTTAATCGAAACACTAACCTATAAGCTCTAAATCTTGGCTACAGCGTGGAAATCGCTTATTTTAGTAACAGGGGCTTATGGAAATTTTATAAAATCAAAAGAGAAAAACTAAACAAGACAAGGTAAATTCTCTTTGATTTTTATGGAAGTATCATACAAAATTTAGTAGCCAATTCTTACGAGTGAATGAAAGTTTAAAATTTGCAAAGACGGCTTGATTAAATTTGCAATTTTTTATTCAAAAAGTAGGCAAAAGGACTTAATTTTACTTCTCAGGCTCGCAACTGCGTGGCAGACACGAAGTCCATCCCTTCATCCCCCTTTAATCCCCCAAATCCCTCGCACATTCAAGGGGCATGCTCTAGTGCTTTGCACTGCATGCGGTCTAAACTCTATCAAATTTTAAAATTTACGAGCGAGCATATCACACTTCTAAATTTAGTGGCGAATGTTTATGAGCCCTAAAATTAGTAAGTTGCTAAGGCTGGTGAGTAAGATTTTAAAATTTGTAAAGATAGTAAAATTCTATTTTTAAAATAAAGACTTTGAGTTTTAAAAATTTATATAGTTTTTGGATTAAATTTAAAATAGCCAGCTGCAATTTTAGCAGCTGGCTAAAATTTTAGTTTTTATGTATGCGAAGGTAGCTATTTAGTGCGCCAACATAGGCTTTTGCGCTTGCCATCATAGTATCTATGTCAAGTCCATGGCCTATTACAGCCGTTTTACCCTCAAACTCGACCTTTACATCAACCTTTGCAAGTGCATCCTTGCCTTGAGAAACAGACGCCACTTTATAGTCTTTTAGCGTGCCGCTAATGCCACTAATGCGATCAACCACCTTAAATATCGCATCAGCAGTACCATTTCCTAGAGCTGAGTCACTGATGATCTCATCGTTGTGTTTTATGCTAATTGAAGCACTCGCAAGGCTTCCGCCGCTACTTTGAAGAAGAGCCGTGATCTCATAAGCTTGTGGAATTTTTGTAATCTCTTCAGCCACAAGAGCCCTAATATCATCATCAAATATCTCTTTTTTCTTATCAGCTAGCTCTTTAAATTTTTCAAAAGCCTTATTAAGAGCATCGCTATCAAGGTCAAATCCAAGGCTAGCAAGCTTATCTTTAAACGCGTGACGACCGCTATGCTTACCTAGAACAAGGGAATTTTTCTCAAGACCTATACTCTCAGCGCTAATTATCTCATAGGTCTCTTTGTGTTTTAGCACGCCGTCTTGATGTATGCCGCTCTCATGAGCAAATGCGTTTTTACCAACGATAGCTTTGTTTGGTTGAGGCTCAATGCCTATAATACTAGCGATCAGTCTTGAAGTTGGATAAATTTCTTTTGAGATAATGTCTGTATAAAATGGAGCAAAGACGTCTTGGCGGGTTTTGATAGCCATCACGATCTCTTCAAGCGCAGCATTTCCAGCACGCTCACCTATGCCATTTATCGTACCTTCGACCTGCCTTGCACCAGCTTTTATAGCCGCTAACGAGTTTGCCGTAGCCATGCCTAAGTCATTGTGATTATGCACAGAGATTATTGCTCTATCGCCTACAAATTTTACTATTTCACTAATGCGAGCAGTTATCTCTTCAGGATATAAATAACCAACCGTATCAGGGATATTTAAGGTTTTTGCACCCGCATTTATGGCAGCATCACAAATTTCTTTTAAAAAGCTCATTTCACTTCTACAAGCGTCCTCGCAGCTAAACTCCACATCATCGCAAAAGGTTTTTGCGTATTTTATAGACTCGATTGCACGTTTTATTACTTCATCTGGGCTCATTTTTAGCTTGTACTCCATATGAATTGGACTTGTCGCTATAAATGTATGAATTCTCTTATTTTTAGCTGGAGCTAATGCCTCGCCAGCTGCCTTGATATCACGCTCAACTGCGCGTGCAAGAGAGCAAACCGTGATATTTGAGGCTTGCTTTGCTATTTGATTTACCGCATCAAAATCCCCTGGGCTTGCTGCTGCAAATCCAGCCTCCATAACATCCACGCCAAGCCTTTCAAGCTGAAGTGCGATCTGTAGTTTTTCGGCTGTATTCATCGATGCACCAGGGCTTTGCTCGCCATCTCTTAAAGTTGTATCAAAGATTATAATTTTATTCTTATCCATTTTTGTCCTTTTTTATTTTTTATATTTAAATTTTAAATTTGATGAGTTAAGTAAAGAAAAATTTGCTACCTAAGTAGCAGCAGTAGAGAGTTTTTGATTTCGATTTTTGGTAAAAATTTACGTGATTTTATGACGCCATTTTCGCTCATTCGCTCTCCTTTTTTTTGGAATTTTTACTAAACATTATAGTGGCTCTTACTATGCCATAAAGCATATAGACGCTCATAACCAAAGTCGCACTTTCAAATGGATATAGATAAAGCATCGAAAACGCAACTACAAGAGCTACTAAAATTCTTATCACGTGGGTTTGCTTTAAATTTATTTTTTTAAAGCTTGGATAGCGGATGTTGCTAACCATTAAAGCTGCCAGAGTAGCTTCAAGTAGCATCAAGCACCACTCAAATCCTTCTAAAAAAGTATAGTCGATATAAATACCAACCCAAAGTACGCTCACAATAGCTGCTGATGGTATAGGAAGCCCGATAAAAACATTTGGCTCATATGTACCAGTAGTGACATTAAAACGAGCAAGCCTAATAGCTCCAAAAACCACAAACATAGCAGCTATAAGCGCTCCAAATCTGCCAAAATTTTTACCAATAGTCAAATAAAATAAAATAGCTGGCGCTACACCAAAAGCAACAAGATCTGCAAGGCTATCAAACTCTACCCCAAATTTACTAGTTGTCTTTGTAAGTCTAGCCACACGTCCATCAAGTCCATCTAAAATAAGCGATAAGATTATATAAATAATGGCTTTAAAATAGTTGCCTTGAATAGATGAAATAATGCTAATAACACCCAAAAAAGCACTAGCTGCTGTAAATAAATTTGGCAAGATATACATTAGTTGCATCTTTTGTATGTTATTCATCTCTTTTTCCCTCTTCAAAATATCCCAAAAGTGAAGCAGCCTTTACGCTTTCTCCAACGCTTACACATATCTTAGTATCTCTTGGTAGGTATAAAATCACCTCACCACTTCCTAAAAAACCAAATTTTCTAGATGCTTTCAGGCTAGTAACATTTGAAATTTCTAAACTTCGACTGAAAGCTCCAGCTATAATTTTCATAACAAATTTTATATTCTCTTTTTCAAAGCGAATAATCGCTCTTTCATTTAAAAATTCTGAAATTTTCATAGCTTGACACAAAAATAAGCCATGTCTTTTGCGTATTTCAGCTACTTTTACATCACTTACAGCCCTTAATGTACCAACATCAAAAAAAGATTTTTTTATGACGATCTTAGCTACTTCATTATTGTCAAAATTTGAAGCACTGATCTCTTTTATCTTGCCATCAATTGGCGATAGTAAAGCCAATTTATCATCAGAAAATGGCTCTCTCTCAGGGTCTCTAAAAAAATAAAGACTCAAAAAGAATAAAATAGCAAAAAATAGTGGCAAGATCCCAAACAGCAAAGATAAAACAAATAAAATTAGAAAAAATAATATAAATTTATATCCTGCTTTCGCGATATAGCCACTCATTTTTATTCCTCTTTTTTACTCTTTTCGTCTTCTTCGGTCTCTACAAGTCTGCTCTCTAGACTATTTTCGATCTCATAGTTTTTAATGATCTCTCTAACTCTTTTTCCTTCGATTGTTTCTTCTTCATAAAGTGCTGATACCATATTTTCAATAGCTCCTTTATAAATTTCAAGCAAACCAAGCACAGCCGTGTATCTTTCATGAAGAAGTGTTTTTACAAACTCATCAACCTTTTCAGCCATCTTATCACTATAGTCTTTGATGCTTTGACCGCCATTTAAAAACGTAGCACGTTGCTTTTCAAGCACCATAAGACCAGCAACATCACTCATACCATACATACTAACCATAGCTTTTATGATATCAGTTGCACGCTCTAGGTCGTTGCTAGCTCCGGTTGAAATTTCTTTAATAAACACCTCTTCAGCAGCCCTACCAGCCAAAAGCACATCTACTTCTGCTATCAGTTCATGCTTTTGCATCATAAATTTATTCTCTTCAGGCGTGTTTAGAGTATAGCCAAGTGCCGCAAGACCACGTGGTACGACTGAGACTTTTGTTACCCTTTTTGCACCTTTTGTTAGTTCAGCTATCAAGGCGTGACCACACTCATGATAAGTGACGATTCTTTTTTCTTTTGGATTTACGCGGCGAGACTTTTTCTCAAGTCCAGCAATCGATCTCTCAACGGCCTCCACAAGATCAGCCTGCTCGACAAAGGTCTTTGACTTACGTCCTGCAAGAAGTGCAGCCTCATTTATAATATTTTCAAGATCAGCACCAGCTAAACCGGTCGTAAGCCTTGCAATATCTTCGATATTTACATCTTTGCCAATCTTTACATCTTTCATATGAACTTTTAAAATGTCGCAGCGTCCTTTAAAATCAGGCTTATCAACAAGCACTTGCCTGTCAAATCTACCTGGCCTTAAAAGCGCAGCGTCCAAAACTTCAGGTCTATTTGTAGCCGCTATAACGATAACTGGCGACTTGTCCGCATCAAAGCCGTCCATCTCAGAAAGAAGCTGATTTAGTGTTTGCTCTCTCTCGTCATTGCCGCCCATCGGACCAGAATTTCTACTTTTGCCGATCGCATCGATCTCATCTATAAAAACAATCGCTGGAGCCTCTTTTTTAGCATTCTCAAAAAGATCTCTAACTCTGCTTGCGCCAACGCCGACAAACATCTCTATAAAGCTTGATGCTGACATAGAGAAAAACGGCACACTAGCCTCACCCGCAACTGCTCTTGCAAGAAGTGTTTTACCAGTGCCTGGAGGGCCAACTAGCAAAATTCCCTTTGGAATTTTTGCCCCAAGTCTTAGATATTTATCAGGACTTTTTAGATAATCAACTATCTCTTGAACCTCTTCTTTTGCTTCTTCAACGCCTGCAACATCGTCAAATTTTACTTTTGGCTTTTCAGAATTTATAAGTTTTTTTGCACTTCCTATGCCAAGTATGCCACCACCGATGTTCTTTTGCATACGACTAGCAATAAACATCCAAATAGCAAAAAATATAAATACTGGAATAATCCATGAAAATATAAGATCGCCAAACCAGTTATTTTCGCTATAAACGCTATAAGTTATGCCATTTTGCTCAAGTATACCAATGAGAGTTGGATCATTTATGCGTTTTGCAAGATAGATAGTTTTGTCACTACCTATGCCTTTTATGGTAGTCTCTGAGATAGCAACCTCATTTAGCTGCTTATTTTTTAACATATCTTTAAACTCAGAATAAGCTACCATTTTACTCTGGGCATTACTATTTAGCCCAAAAGAGCCACCTAGTCCGTCTCCACTAAAGCTTCTAAAAGCTAAAACTATAACTATTGCAAAAATGGCAAAAATGAAAATAGGATTTTTATTAAAAAAACCGTTATTGTTGCCATTATTTTGGTTATTATTTTGGTTATTCATCTATTTCCTTATAAACAAAGCTACTCCAATCGTTACTTTGTTTTATCTCAATTAGCTCCAAATCCTTAAACGTATCTTTAATCCTATCTTCGTATTTGCTTAAAATTCCTGACAATACCAAGTAGCCGCCTTTTTTAAGCGATTTTTTTAAGTCATTTGAGAGCATAAAAATGACATCAGCAATGATATTTGCTACAACAATGTCATATTTTTGCTCTAAATTCGCGATAGAGCCTGTCCAAATTTTATTAAATTTAATCCCATTCAATTCGGCGTTGCTAAGTGAGCTTTGTGTGGCTTGCTCGTCTGTATCGCAAGCATTGACCTTGCAACCAAGCTTTGCCAGGGCAATACTTAAAATTCCACTTCCACAACCTACATCTAAAGCGGTATTGCCACTTTTTGCATATTTTTGTAAAAGTTGTAAACAAGAATTTGTGCTTTCATGGTGCCCTGAGCCAAAGGCTAGAGCTGGGTCAATTATGATATTTGTTACGCCATTAAGTGGCTCTTCCCAGCTAGGTCTAACATAAATTTTATCAACCAAAATAGGCTTAACTGCCTTTTTATATTCACCTAGCCAGTCTTTATTTTCTTTTAAATTAAGAGAAATTTTTAAATCATTTGAAATTTTACGAACACTAGAGAGCCCTTTTGCATACTCTTCGATACCCCAAGCTATATCTTTTAGATCATACTCTTCCCTGATGATGATCTCGTGATCTAGCTCTTCAACACAGGTAACTCCAAAAGAGAAAACTAGCTCTAAAATTTCATCATAAAAATTTGATGTTTTTATGCTTAATTCGTAGAATTTATCTTTCATTAACCAAGAACGTCTTCAAGCTTCTCTTTTAAGACTTGTGGAGTAAAAGGTTTAACGATGTAGTTATTAACTCCTGCTTTTAAAGCCGTTATAACTTCAGCTTTTCCGCCTTCTGTTGTTACCATTATGATAGGCATATCAACATACTTCTGCTCTGCTCTTACCTTTTTAACAAGCTCAAGACCGTTCATCTCAGGCATATTCCAGTCAGTGATAAGAACTTCGATACCTTCATTTTGAGTTAAGATATTCCAAGCCTCAAGACCGTGCTCAGCCTCAAGAATTTCTTGATGTCCTAACCTTTGTAAAGTATTTTTTATGATTCTTCTCATTGTTGAACTGTCATCTACAACCAAAATCTTCACATAATATCCTTTTAGTAAAAATTGCCCTATTCTAGCTAATTTAAATTTATAAAAGCTTTAACGCTATCTAAGTAGTTTAAAGGCCACTTTTAGGTCAAGCAACCCCTCATAGTAGGCTTTCCCAACTATTACGCCACTAATCTCATTTGTGGCTTTTAGCATCAAAATATCATTTATATCACTCACGCCACCACTTGCTATCGTCTCGAGCTTACTATTTCTAGCTATTTGCAAGCTAAACTCAACATTAACTCCGCCAAGCATTCCATCCTTATTAATATCGGTGCAAATCACAGCTTCTACACCCACATCTGCAAATTTTCTTGCAAGATCAACTGCTTTTATATTTGAGATCTCACCCCAACCTTGCACGGCCACATAGCCATCTTTTGCGTCAATGCCAACTACAACTCTATAAATTTCAGCCATTTTTGCTGTAAATTCTGGATCCCTAAGAGCTACTGAGCCAAGGATCACTCTGCTAACTCCAAGGTCTAAATAGCGTTTTATTCGCTCTTCATCTCTTATGCCACCACCCACTTGGATGCTTAAATTTGTAGCCTTTGTAATCTTTTCAATTGTTTTAAAATTTATCGTCTCTCCAGCAAATGCACCATCCAAATCAACCACATGAAGCCATTTTGCGCCATAATCTTCAAATTTCTTAGCAAGTTCACTTGGCTCGTTGCTATAAATTTTTGCACTTTGCATAAGACCTTTGCTAAGCCTAACTGCTTGTCCCTCTTTTAAATCAATAGCTGGAAAAATTTCCATCATAACCTCGCAAAATTCTCTAAAATTTTAAGTCCAGCTTCATGACTTTTTTCTGGATGAGGCTGAAAGCCAAATATATTTTCATGCCAAACCGCACTTGTAAATTCATATCCATAAGTTGTCTTTGCCAGTGCAAATTTATCATCACAAACCACGTGATAGCTGTGTACAAAATATAAATACTCAAGCTTTTTTAGTCCTAAAATTAATGGACTATTTTGCTTAAATTCCAAAGCGTTCCAGCCAATGTGAGGTATTTTTAATGGCTTATCGAAATTAGCTTCATTAAATTTTACGACCTTACCAGGCAAAAGAGAGAGTCCCTCATGCTCGCCAAACTCAAAGCTTCGCTCAAATAAAAGCTGCATACCAAGGCAAATACCAATAAAAGCTTTGCCGCTTTTTACAGCTTCTTTTACGGCTTCGTCCATGCCGTTATTTTTTAGCTTTGTTATCGCCTCACCAAAAGCTCCAACGCCTGGCAAAACAATGTGCGAATACTCCTTTAAATTTTCAGGCTTACTTACTAAGGCACATTTTTTGTCAAGAAAATCAAAAGCATTTATCACACTTTTGATATTTCCGGCCCCATAGTCAATTATCGCTATCATTGGTTCTTTGCCTCTAATTAGCCTTTTAAATTTAGCGCATGATTAAACTCAGGCACGATCACCTTAAGTGCAGGTGCGATCTCATTATCCTCAAGCTGCAAAAGCTCACTTATCTGCGAGTTTAAAAGCACTAAATCGTAAGGCTCTGAATGCGTTACAAAGATTGATTCATATTTTGTTTGCACATCATCTTTGTTGATAAGTAGCTCTTCATAAAGCTTCTCGCCTGGTCTAAGACCCACAAATTCTATACCCAAATGCTCTTTATTTGAAAGAAGAAGCATCTTTTTAGCAAGATCTACGATCTTAACAGGCTCGCCCATATCAAGCACGAAAAGCTCGCCACCTTTTGCGATAGAGGCTGCTTGAAGGACTAGCTGACACGCCTCAGATGTGAGCATAAAATATCTTGTGATCTCTGGATGAGTGACACTTAGCGGCTTATTCGCAGCGATCTGTGCTTTAAATTTAGGTATAACTGAGCCACTTGAGCCAAGGACGTTACCAAAGCGAACGCAAACTATCTCGCATACACCTGCTTCATTTGAATTTAGTGCGTAAAGCTCGCAAACACGCTTAGTTGTACCCATTATGTTTGTTGGACGCACAGCCTTGTCTGATGAGATCATGACAAATTTTTTAACACCATATTTTTTTGAAAGATCGACTGCATTTTTCGTACCAAAGATGTTGTTTTCAACTGCTGAGCGAGGATTTAGCTCGCAAAGTGGTACGTGTTTGTAGGCTGCTGCATGGATGACGATTTCTGGTCTAAATTCTTCAAAAACCTCTTCAAAGTCCTTTAAATTTGTGATATTTACAAGCTTGCTAATAGTTCTTTTATCTTTTGTATCTTCGCCTATTTTATAAAGGTTGAACTCGCTATGCTCAACCATTATAAGCTCACTTACGCCATATTTCAAACACTGCTTACAAATTTCACTTCCTATACTGCCGCCAGCTCCAGTGACAAGCACTCTTTTATCTTTTAAGAAATTTGAAATAGCCTCTGGATTAAGGTCTTTTGGCTTTCTAGCGAGCAAATCTTCGATTGAGATATCTTTGATCGGCTCATTTTCGATAAGAGAAAAGAGCTTCATATCTCTTATACCATATCCACTTAACTCATCAACTAGGGCTTGAAGCTCATCTTGATCTAATGCAAGCGCGATGATAGCAGTCTTTGCGTCATAATCTTTTATAAGGCTTGGTATCTCTTTTTTATCTTGTACTAAAAATCCATCACAATAAGTGCCAACAAGATCGCTCCTTTCATCTACCACTCCAACCGCGTAGTAGTCAAGATAACCTTGTTTTAAGCCACGCAAGACGTGAAGCGCTTTTGACGTTGCACCTATAACAATACAAGGCTCACCTTTATGAGGTCTATTTGAAAAGTCTAGCACCATGCGTTTTGAAATTCTTAAAAGCCCAACAAGTAAGCATGAAATAAGAAGATCAATGAAAATAACGCTTCTTGGGTATGGATTTAAAAAATCTTGAATGATAAAAAAAACGATCGTAAATAAAACCGCTGAGCAAACGTGAGCTAGGAAAATTTTTCTTGCTTCGTTTAATCCGAAAAACCTCCACGGCACCTTGTAAATTTTAAACATCCACATAAAAAATAGCTTAAATACGATCAAAAATCCAGCCGTTACAAAAAGCCCTTGCACGTAGATATCTGGGATGTCAGCGTTAAATCTTAAAAGATAAGCCGCATATATCGAAAAGATAAATATAAAAACATCACCAAGAAGGAAAAATACGAGCCTTTTTAACTTCGTTGCATGAAACATTTACGCATTTTCCTTGACTATTTTTATCACTCTTTCTTGTGTCTGTTCGCTCATATCGCTGCCACTTGGCAAGCAAATTCCTCTTGAAAATAGATCTTCGCTATATCCATCGATAAAGCTTAACGCACCCTTAAAGACAGGCTGCAAGTGCATAGGCTTCCAAAGTGGGCGACTCTCAATATTTTCATCTGCTAGTGCTTTGATAACTTTTAAATGTGCATCTTTTTTAGCAAAAACGCCAGTTGTGAGCCATCTGTTACCACGAGAATTTGGCAGTTCTGGCATAAATTCTAAAATATCGCCAAGCTCTTTTTCATAAATTTCAAAAACTCTTCTCTTTTGCTCGACTCTTTTTTCTAAAACTTCCATCTGTGCCACGCCAATAGCGCCTAGCACGTTGCTTAAGCGGTAGTTGTAGCCATAGTCTTTATGCTCATAGTGAAGCAAAGGCTCTCTTGCTTGAGTGCTGTAAAATCTAGCTTTTTCTACAAAATCCTTGTCGCCAACTAGCATACCTCCGCCTGAAGTGGTGATGATCTTGTTGCCGTTAAAACTATATGCACCCATCACACCAAATGTGCCAAGCGCCTTACCAACGTAAAATCCGCCAAGTGCTTCAGCTGCATCTTCAACTAAAGAGATGCCCTCGTTTTGGCAAATTTCGCAAATTTCTTTCATCTTTGAAGCTTGCCCGTAAAGATGAGTGACGACCAATACCTTTGGCTTTTTAGGTAAATTTGAGATCGCTTTTTTAAGTAGTTCTGGGCTTAAATTCCAGCTCTCGTCGCAGTCGATGAAGACTGGAGTTGCTTTTTCATAAAGTATAGGCGAGACTGAAGCCATGAAAGTAAAACTAGAAGCCAGCACAAAGTCGCCATCTTTTACGCCAAGGACACGAAGTGCTAGGTGAAGCGCCGCCGTTCCAGCGCTTAGTGCAAGAGCATCTTTTGCTCCGGTGTAGCTTTTTATACTTTCTTCAAATTTATTAACATACTCGCCAAGTGGCGCTATATAGTTGCTTTCAAAAACTTTTTTTATATATTCTTGCTCTTTTCCGCTCATATTTGGTGGAGATAAAAAAACCCTATCCATTTCATCCCTTTCGTGATTTTTTGGCGATTTTAGCACTTATTTTTAAATTTATATCTTAGCGCGCTCGCATGCTGGCACGCCATAAGCCTTTGTGCCGTCCTTTATATCTCTAACGACCACACTTCCAGCACCGATGATGCAGTTTTTGCCAATACTTATACCTTGAATGATGCTTGAGCCGATACCTATGTGCGTAAATTCGCCCACGCTAACGTTTCCAGCAAGGGCTGCATTTGGGCTGATGTGAGCAAATTTGCCTATCACGCACTCATGCTCTATCACCGCGCCAGAGTTTATGATAGCGCCCTCTTTTATGCGAGCTTTTGCGTTTATCACAGCATTTGGCATGACCACTACGCCTTTTTCTATCACAGCGCTCTCGCTCACAACCGCGCTTTTATGGATCAAATTTACTATCTCAAAGCCAACATCCTCTACTTTTTGGCTGATCTTTTGCCTGGTTTTATTATCGCCAATGGCTATTATGATGTCAGCTTTTTCAAGCTCTGGGTTAAATTTACGCTCACTAGCATCGTCTAAAAAAACCATCTCATCATAGCCGTTATTTCTAGCGATGTCAGCGATCACAAGGCCATGCCCACTCGCTCCGTAGATGTAAATTTTCTTAGTTTTTGCCATTAAATTTCTCCGTCGTAGCCTGCCCTTCTTTGCTGACGCCACTTCGTTTTAGCACCTTTTCGATAGTCTGCAAAGCGATCTTTACATCAAGCAAAAAGCTTAAATTTTTAGCGTAATAGACGTCGTACTCAAATTTTTTCTCCCAGCTTATGGCATTTCTGCCATTTACCTGCGCTAGGCCTGTGATACCGGGGCGCACATCGTGGCGGTGCTTTTGTGTTTCGTTATAAATAGGCAGATACTCAACCAAAAGCGGCCTTGGTCCGATAAAACTCATATCGCCTTTTAGCACGTTAAAAAGCTGTGGTAGCTCATCAAGGCTAAGAGATCGGATCAGTTTACCAAATTTACCAAGACGCTGATCATCTGGCAAGAGCTCGCCATTTGCGTCACGCTCGTCGCTCATCGTCTTAAATTTATAAATTTTAAAAATTTTCTCATTTAGCCCTGGCCTTGCTTGCGTGAAAATAACATCACGGCTAACCTTAAAATAGATAAATATCGCCGTTGCTATGATGATGGGCGATGTTAAAATGAGCAAAAACAAAGCCCCCAAAATGTCAATCACTCTCTTTAAAAAATTTCTATACATCTATAAATTTCCTATAAATTTCTATATATCTTTTCGCGATTTGCTTCTCATCAAACTCGCTAACCGCCCAGCTTCTACCATTTTGCCCAAGTTTAGCGCAAAGCTCCTCATCATCAAGCAAAATTTTTATCTTACTAGCAAGATCACTTGCGTCTTTTACCTTGCATAAAAGTCCGTTGTAGCCCTCTTTTACAGCTTCATTGCAGCCTGTTACGTCGCTTGCAACGACTGCTTTAGCCATGCTCATCGCCTCTAAAACCGTTCTTGGAAAGCCCTCTTTATAGCTAGGAAGTGCTAGCAAATAAGAAGCCTTTAAAAGCTGTGGTATGTCGTTTCTAGCGCCAAGATATCGCACCTTGCCACCTTTTAAAAAGCTCTCGTCTGCAGTTGATTTATTACCAGCAAAGCCCTCGCCCACAAAGACAAATTCGCAGTTTTTGTAGCCATTTAAAATTTCAGCTGCCTCGTAAAATTCACGAACGCCCTTGTGCCACATGGCTCTTGCGATCATTAAAATTACCTTTTTATCACCCAGGTCAGCTGCCTGCGTGATAGCTGGATCAAATTTAGCAGTATCTACGCCGACACTTTTTATGCGGTACACTTTGCTTTTGTCTATCAAATTTTTAGAGATCAGATAGTCTGGATCTGCGTCATTTACGAAGATGCAAGCATCAGCTTTTGCAAAAGAGAGCTTATAAAGGCTCTCCATGACAAAACGCACAGCCTTCGTCTTAAGATCATCATCGATATAAAAACTACCAAGGCCTTCGACCAAATTTATCACGTGCTTTATGCCAGCGTTTTTAGCGGCAAACGTGCCAAAGACATTTGACTTGTGAGCGCCAGTCTGCAGCAGGTCTAAATTTAGCTCACCCAAAATTTGAGATAGTTTTTTTGAGTTATTTATAACAGTTAGTGGATTTAGGCTGGCTTTGTCAAGCTCGTAAGTGACAGAGTGAAAGCTTTTAGCAAGCTCATCAGTGAAATTTCCTTTTGGAGCGATCGCAAAAACTTCATGCCCCATATCTTTTAAAGCCTGCATAATAGGGCGTCTAAAAAAGTGTATGCTCATATCAGCGTGGCTTAAAAACCCTATCCTTGCCATCTCTACCTCTTTAGTTTATAAATTTTTGCCGCACCATCAAGTATGACTGGCTCAAAAATTTTTGGATCGTACCTTTCAAGTACAAAAAGCTGGATGTATGCGCTATTTAAAATACTTTCATCAAGGATGATAAACCTACCATAATCTCTCATAAAAATGACAGAGATATTTGAGCTTTCGTTATTTTTATACTCTTTGACATTTAGCTTGCCAGCCTCGTTATAATCAGTCTCTATGAAAGATTTAAGAGGCAAGATATTACCATCATAGATTAAATTTGTGACATCACTTGTGAGCGTAAAACCACCATTTAGCCTAATGCCATTTTCATTTTGAGAGATCGCTCTTGTCACGATAAAAAGGCCGTTGTTTAAATTTTTACCGCTTTTTAGATCGATCTTGCTAAATTGCAAAATTGTCGGAAAAATACTAAGCATCCTATCTGGCAAGTAGTAGTAAATATCCCTTGTCTTAGCCGGTAGGCTAAAATTTGCCTCTTTTATATCACTAAAAAACTGATCAACGCTTAAATTTCTATCTTTTAAAATTTGAGCCAAGTTGCCGTTAAATCGCTCTTTAAAATTTCTCTCTGTATACTCAACATCAAGCCTTGCCATATTTGCTGAGCTCACCTCATCGCTTCCAAGCGCAAAACTCACGGCAAAATTTTCACGTCCAAGGTGCTTTCCGCCGTCAATGAGCGTCTTAACATCGCTGTAATATCTGATCGGATATCCATAGTCCCACCACGCAACCACGTAGTCCTCGCGTCCTGCGATACTTTTTAGCTTGTTTAAAATTTCAACCTCTTTGTGCACAAAAACCGGCTCAGCTTTGTAACCATAGATATGAATGAGCGCTGGAGTAAGAGCGAGCACGGTTATAAAGGCTCTCGCAAGATTTAGCACCGCTCCTTTTAGCTTTAAATTTGAAAGTATAAACTCCACCAAATAGCCAAAGCCAAGCGCCATAATAGGCACAGCATAAATGGTAAATCTAAGGCCACTTTTAAATGCCAAAAAGCCAAGTGCCAGCATGCCGAGCGAGACGGCAAATGAGCGGTGTTTAAAGCAAAAAAGAGCAACACCAGCAAGTGAGATCAAAAATGTGATGACATTTGCGCTGATCCTCTCACAAAATAGCGTAAAATCAACGATGCTTGACTCTTGGATAGTTTGATTGACATTAAAAAAGTGAAAGCTCATGCCTCCAACTTCAGGTGCATCTCTAAAGACGTAAAATTTAAGCTGAAAAATAATCGGATTTAGTCCGCCACGAATGACAAAGACGATAAATATAACTGCCAAAATGCCAAGAGCAAATTTTAAATTCATCATCTCTTTTTTAAATAAGCAAAGCAGATAAATAGCTATAATAGCGATAAATTTAAGCGTTAGATCAAGATTTGAAATGGCAAGTAAAAGCAGCGAAATTTCAAGATAAAAAAGTGGATTTTTTCTATCAAAAATAAGCGTATAAAGTAAAAATAGCCCAGTTAAAATGCTAATAAGCGAAAATGCGCTCGCATACCACCACATGTAAATAAGCACGCTTAAAGGCGCGATTATTAGGCTCTTTGCGTCCTTTTTCTCAAGCACTCTAACAAGCCCCCAAACGACAAAGACGCTAAGTGGGATGATGAGCATGTCGGTGTCGTAGTAGCCTGCCATAGTGCGGTTGTAGTAGCTATTTGCGATCACTGTAAGAAGTGCGGCGATAAAGCCAGCCATTTTTAGTTTGTATTCATTTGCGATCAGGATAACTGGCACAGCCACAAGCGATGAGAAAAATACGCTCATATAAATCATCGCCGTCTCAAGCTTGACGCCCAGAAATTTCACGATCCAGTAAGTAAGTGTGGAAAGCGGATAGCCGTAGTAGCTAAGGTCATTTTCTTGGTGAAAGCCAGCCAGCATGTCCCTTGCACCCTCGGCAAATGCGTAGCCGTCGTTTGTGCTGATCATTAGCTCGTTGTTCCAGAAAAATACTGGATACTCACTCGCCCAAAAGACCCAGTAAAGCCTACAAATCACGCTAAAAAAGACTGCGACAAATATCATCAAGTATAAAGAGTAATTTTTAAAAAATAAATTTCTATTCATTAGGATTTTCCAAAAAATTTATAAGCTTGCTCGCTATATTTTCACTATCAAAAAATTTAGCCCGATTATACGCAACCTTTTCAAAATTTTGCCTTATCTTTGGCTCGTTAAGCACCTTTATCATCGCCTCTTTCATCGCATTTTCATCATCAACTGGCACCAAAATGCCAAACTCACTCTCGCCCAAAAGCTCCTTTGCGCCACTCTTATGCTCGGTTGAGATGATAGTTTTTTCGCACGCTAGCGCTTCAAGCAAGACGTTTGAAAAGCCCTCAAAACGCGAAGCGCAAAGCAAGCAAGAGGCGTTTTTTATGTGCCTAAAAGGATTTTTATCAGTGCCAAGAAGCTTTACTCGATCACCCACGCCAAATTTGTCTATCAAATTTTGTAGCTCGTCCTTTAAAGGCCCTTTACCAAGGATACCAAGCGTAGCGTGAGGGTCGTTAATGGAAGCTATGACTTTTATTAGCATGGCTTGATTTTTACCGCTATCAAGGCGGCCAATATTTATGAAAAATGGCTTAAAATCACTCTCAAGTGGCTCATCTTTTAGCAAATTTATAGTTTTTAGATCAAGGGCGTTATAAAGCACCTTTGTCTTTGCCTCGCTCATGCCAAAATTTCGCACCAGATCCTCTTTGTTGCCAGCTGCATTTGCGAGGATTAGATCGGCTTTTTTATAAAGATGAGTGAGTAAAAATTTATTAACTCTGCCGCTTAGATCGTTTTTATATAGGATCGACGGGCAACTTCGCTCGCTGATAACTAGCCTAGCCTTTAGCCCTAAAATCCTAGCAAGCCCAGCGATATAACAAGGACGGTTCATCAACACAAACTGCGTGTCGATGCCCAAATTTAGGCAAAGCTTTTTATATTTAAAGGCAAGCATTGGCATCGCTAAAAAGAGCCTTGCAAGCTTCTTTAGTCCGCTCTCATAAGGATCGCTATTTTCTATAAAGTGTATTTGTACCTCGCTTGGGATCTCGTAGGCGATGACCTTGCTCATTAAGATGAGATGAACTTCATAACGTTTAACCAAAAATGGTAGTAAATTTGCCACATTTCGCTCAGCCCCACCAGGCCCCATCGAGTATAAAAAAACGGCTAATTTTTTCACTTGCTAACAACCTTTTTTATAAATTCTCGCCACTGCTTGATGATATTTTCTTTGCTAAATAAATTTACACTTTCGCTGGCATTTTTTGCTAGTTTTTTTCTTAAATTTTCATCTTTTAAAAGCATTTCAAGCTTATCTTTTAGATCATTTGTATCGCCATTTTTAAAGATAAGTCCGTCCAAGCCGTCATTTATAAGCTCTCTTGCGCCCACGGTGTCGCTACTTAGCCTAGCACAACCAAAAGCGCCTGATTCTATTAGCACATTTGAAAGCCCCTCGCTTCGTGAGCTAAGAGTGAAAATTTTTGCCTCACTATAAAGCTTGCTAACATCGCTCATGTGACCTAAAAATTTGATATTCAGCCCTAAATTTGACGCCATTTGCTTCAGTTCGGCCTCTTGCCTGCCACTGCCTGCGATCTT
The DNA here is from genome assembly GCF_003048405.1 of Campylobacter concisus. NCBI lineage: Bacteria > Pseudomonadati > Campylobacterota > Epsilonproteobacteria > Campylobacterales > Campylobacteraceae > Campylobacter > Campylobacter concisus. The sequence goes on from NZ_PIQS01000007.1 coordinate 26,839, forward strand.
TATCTTCCAGCCATCAAGCAAGCTCTTATCCACCTTACTAAGCGCCTCAAAATAGATATCATAGCCCTTTACCGCTTCCAGCCTTGCCACGCTTAAAATGACATTTTGCTTCTCGCAAATTTCAGGCACATCGATAAAAAGTGGGTTGTGGATGACCTCGCGATTTTTGGCAAATTTATAGTACTCGTAGTCACTTTTGCTTAGCACGCTTAAGCCATCTACAAATTTATAAGCAAGATCACGCATAGCGCTTGCGATTTTGCTTTTTAAGTAGCTATGCTCGTGGTGCTCGGTTGCTATTAGTTTGCTCTTTAGCCCAGCATTTGCCAGTACGCAAGCGACGTTTGTCCAGTCGATAAAGCTAATTATCAGATCAGCCCTTTGCTCTTTAAAAAGCGCTCTAAGAGCGAGGATTTTCTTAAATTTTAAAGCGACACCTGAACCAGTGACGCTAAGATTTATGATCTTTATCTTTTCACTAAATCTATAAAGCCCAAGGTCCTCTTCAAGCAAAGCGATAGTGATCTCATTGTCTTTGCAAAGCTCGTTTGCAAGCACGTTTAGCACTCGCTCAGCCCCACCATTTCTAAGTGCAGCTATGACAAAAAGAATTTTCACTTCACACCTCCAAGCCTTAAAAGCTCCAGCCATTTTTTATAAATTTGCTCCACGCTAAACTCATCAAGTCTAGCCCTTGCATTTTTAGCAAATTCGCCCATTTTTGCTTCATCTTGCAGCATTTTTGCAAGCTTTTCGCTCATCTGATCAGCGTCATTTATCTCGCAAAGCAAGCCATCAAAGCCATCTTTTATAAGCTCTTTTGCCCCGCTAGTTCTTGTCGCAACACGCACGCAGTCATAGTTTATCGCCTCTATCAAGGTATTTCCAAGACCCTCGAAATTTGAGCAAGAGATCAGCACCTTTGCCCTTTTATAAAGTGAGGCGATGTCGCTAACGTTGCCTAAGAATTCGACATCAGCGTCTAAATTTTTAGCTAAATTTTCTAAATTTACCCTCTCGCCGCCATCTCCAGCAACTGCGAATTTATAGCCACTTTGCTTTAAGCTTGCAGCCACTCTTACAAACATTTCGCAGTTTTTTATCTTATTTAGCCTGCCAACAAAGATGATTAAATTTTCTTTAGCAAAGCTCTCACTGCGCATCTCTTCAAAGAGTGGGTTGTAAATTTTCATCACATTTTTGCAAAATTTAGAGTAGTAGCCTAGATCCTCGTCGCTTAAGACGCTAAGTGCGTTTGCAAATGGATAGCTTATGCGTCTTAGCAACTTAAAAATGGCTCTTTTTGGCGCAAGGTAGTTTGTGTGCTCGCTTATGATTATAGGCGTTTTTAGCCCAGCTGAGCTAAAGAGAACCAAGGTATTTACGGCGTCTAAAAATGATATCACAGCGTCAAATTTGCCCTCTCGTATGAGCGCTCTTAAAGCAAGCACCTTTGAAACTCTCTTTTTTAAATTTCCAACCAAGCCAAGCTCATCAGCCCCAACGCCTAAATTTATAAGCTTCACACCACTTGCTAGCTCGTAAAATGGCTCATCATTGTCAAATTTAACAAGGCTTACATCATGATCCAAGCTAAATCTTGATGCGATCACCGCACAAACTCGTTCCGCACCGCCACTTCTAAGCGTTGATGTGACAAATAATATCCTCATACACCAAACCTTTGTTTGATTTTTACTCTAAGCTTTGAAAGTGCTGGTAAAATGCCACTTGGAAGCGGACTAAGCAACAAGAAAATAAACGCCTCTTTGCTAAATTTAATGCCAAGACTTTTAAAGATACACCTTAGCATCAGCCCATATTCGCCAGCGATTTTGGCGTAGTAAGCGGCATTTTTATACTGCATAGCTAGAAATTTTGGCTCATTTTTTATAGCGATGTCGTAGTGCAAGTTTGCTGTTTTGATGTAAGCGTTTGCAACGTTTAACGCGTGTTTGCCGGCATTTAGCGTAGCACTATCACTTCTTGCGATGCGGTAGATGTAAAGTGGCTTTTTAAGATAGAAGACATTTTTTTCAAAAAAGCGGATATAAAGCTCATTTTCGCCGCCAAAACTGCTCTCATCAAACCTAAAATCATCTATAAATTCACGCGAAAAAAGCTTAAAATACTCGCCATTTATCCGCCCACAGTGATAATCAACCTTGCTCATCGCCCCACTCTTGTTATACGGGCTTCTACCAGCCATAACCTCGGTCATCACGCCATCTTTTTCGCAGATAGCGTCTGCAAAAACACACGAGTACTCGCCACTTTTTAAAATTTCATAGCACTCAGCAATCGCCTCTGGCAAAAGCTCATCATCATCATCAAGTAAGCAGACAAACTCGCCTGTTGCGTTGTCAAAGCCATTGTTTTTGTTGCCATTTGGACTCTTTTTGTGAGCGGTGTTTTTTACAAATTTGATCCTTGCGTCGTTAAAACTCTTGCAAATTTCACTCGCACTCTCGTCATCGCCGTCGTCCGTTACTATGATCTCTAGGTTTTTATAGCTTTGAGCTAGAGCACTTTTTATGGCCTTTTGTAAAAGTTCCGGACGCTTATAAGTCGCTGTTACGATGCTGATTAATGGCTCGCTCATTTAGCCCCTTTTAAAAATTCTCTCATAGCCTTGAAGTTTTTCAAGCCGTGAGAAAAGTATAAATTTAATTGTTTTTATGTAAGCCTTTAAATTTGCCTTGTATCCTCTCTCAAGGCGTTCTCCTTCGATATTTGAGCCACTAAGATCAGTTGGGTGTGCAAAAAGATCACAAAAATACATCTGCATATCATTAACGCCTAGCAAATAGTCCCAAATATCGGTCGTGCAAAGCGCGCGTTTATGAATTTCAAGCAAATTTTTAGCGCTTTTTTTAGTTAGCACATAAGCCCCTGCTCTATAAATACTTGAAAATGAGTGCTTTGAGACCTGCCAAAGTGGCTTACTTAGGCTAGTATCCACCTTTTTGCCAAAGGCGCTAAACCTACCCTCTAGCCCATCTTGCATACCGCATATGAGCACACCGTCTTCTGGCATCTTACTAGCTGCCAAAAAGGCCTCTTTTATAGCCGAGTCGTCCCCAATCACGTCGTCTTCAAAGATGAGGGCAAATTTGGCCTCACCTGCCAAAAACGCCTCGTAAGCTTTCACGTGTGAGAGCGAGCAGCCGACTTCTGCTGGGCTTAAAACCTTGCCGTAAGCTTTAAATGATGGCGAAATGATCTTATAGTACTCCCTCGCGTTTAGCTCCCTGCCGTCTATTGCGTCTATTAGCTTAAAGCTATCATAAGAGCCAAATTTCTGCTGCAAAAGCTCGCGCCTTTTGGTATCTTTTGCCAAAGAGATCAGATAAATTTCATCCATTTAAGACCTTTTAAATTTTTTTAAAATTTTACGCCAAACTATGCCTCGCTCGAAGGCATTAAAAAACAAAAAATATCCCAAAACATAAGCTGCGCCGGCGTAGATCGCAGCAAAGATAGCAAATTTTAGCCAGTTATCTAAGCTCACAAAGTCCTTGCAGGCAAACATCGCAAGCACGCAAAGCGCAAAAACGGCTAAATTTTTAAAATAAACCCCATAAAACGTAGTGAGCTTTACCTCTAAATTTAAAGCAGCGTTTATGAGGTCAAAGCCGAGAATTCTTATGCTATAAAAAATGGCTGCGACGATGACGATACCATAAACGCCGTAGTCACTAAATTTAAGCAGTGCGATCTGCGCTATGATCGTGCTAACGCCAAGGATAGTGTTGGCAATGGCTGGGCGGCGAAGCTTGTTTGTCGCGCTATCAAGGTTAAAAAGCGAAAAAACAAAGCTTATAAAGACGATAGGCACTAGCGTTATCATCGAGACGTTGTAGATAAATTTGACCTCATCTGCGCTTTTAAAAGGTAGCCAAAGCGTGTAAAAATCAAGCCCGAAAACGACGAAAAACGCTGCTGGAGCGCTCATCACAAAGGCGATCACCTTCATTGAAAATTTAGCCTCTTTTATGAGGTCCGTGATCAAATTTTTAGAGTAAAGCTCGACAAATTTTGGCGCAAAGATACCGCTAAGCTGTGCCACAAAGCTCTCAAGTATGATAGGAGCGGCCTTGGCAACAGAGAGAAGTCCTGTGGCGTTTGCATTTACAAAAATGTTGCAGATAAAAAGGTCCATGCCCGTCAAAAGTATGCGGTTTAGCGCATTAAAGCTGTTCCAAATGCCAGAGCTTAAAAGCTCTTTGATCTTAGAAAAGTCAAATTTACTAAGGCTAAATTTTAGCTCTGGCGTGATGCGAGCTGACATAAAAATGGTGCTAAAAAATACAAAAAGGCTAGCAACTAGTGCTGAAATGGCGATGTATGAGATAAATGGCTTAAAAAAGAAAAAGAGCGCCACGATGAGGATCGCTAGGATCGCACTTGAGGTGGCATTTCTGATGGAGAGCAGGTAGAGTTTATTTGTCACAAAAGCGCAAACCGTCAAAACGCCGTTAAATAGCCCAACGCAGAAATTTATAAAGTAAAAAACAAGGGTCATTCTCACATCAAATAGTAAATTTTCAGGGACGTTTAAAAAGCTTTGCAAATTTATGATAAAAACCGAACTAAGCACCACTACAACAGCGCAAAAGAAGATATTTACGACAAGCACTGATGAGTAGTAGGTGTTTGCGAGGTTTAGATCCTTTTTGTGCCACGCATGAGCGACAAAGCGTCCGCTGACCGAGTTTATGGCTACACTTATGACTGCTGCGTAGCTAACGATTGCGTTACTAAGACCCACAAAGCCAAAAGCTTCGTTGCCAAGGCTTTTTAAAATAAATGGCGTAAGAAAGAAATTTATGCCCATTGATACGACAAAAACAACGATTGAGCTTATTAGATTGATTAGCATTAGATTTTTAACCTATAAATTTTTACGCCACTTGAGATGACAAATGGCTCAAAGTATCGCTCATCAGCTCGCTCAAATATAAAAAGCTGCACAAAAGATGAGTTAAAAGCATTTTCATCAAGCAACAATATCCGCGCATAATCTTCCAAAAAAAGCACATAAATTTTGGCATTTTTATCTATGATTTTTTCATCTATTCGTAAATCTCTTCCAGCACCTTTTACCTTATAAAATGATTTTACGGCTATTTTTTCGCCGTTATGTATGATAAAATTTTGCTCATTTGTAGGCAAAGTATAGCCGTCTCCAAGGTCGATACCAGCTTCGCTAATGCCATTTAATGCACTAACATGATAAAAATCCTCTTTTTGCCTTTTACCAGTTGTGGCGTCGATATAGCTATATCTAAAGATATTTGGCGCGATGTCAATCATATTAGGCACAAGATAGTAAAAAATCTCTTTTTTCGCAGCTGGCAGAGTGAAATTTTCGCTTTCAAGCTGACTTAAAAAAGTATTTATATCGCTTGTGTTGTAGTCTTTTAAAATTTTATCTATTGGCCTTATATTTTGCCCAAGTGAGATGTCATTATACGTAACTGCTACTCTTGCAAGTCTAGCCGAAAATGCCTCATCTTTTCTCAAAGCAAGGCTAACAAAATAATTATTTTCACCACCTTGTCTGCCAGGATCGTTTAAAGTCATAACATCAGCAAAATACCTTATAGCATATCCGTAATCCCACCATGAAAATACATAATCATCGCGCTTTGTGATCTTTTTGAGTTCATCAAGTGCTACTGCTTCATCACGGCTAATTACAGTCTTTGGCCTATATGAATAAGCAAAATCTAAATTTATAGCAAGAGCGGCTACGGCAAAAACTAAAAATGATAAATTTTTAATAGAATTTCTAAGATCAAATAAATTTAAAAAAAAATGCAAGAAATACCCAAAACCAAGCGCAACAAGTGGTGTTACATACATAACAAATCTAACTCCACCAAAGAAAGAGAGGAGTCCAAGTCCAAGCATTGGTAATGTAAGTAAGAATGGACGAAATTTCAAGCAAAGTAATAAGTATCCAATAATAGCCGCCAGTAGTATAAGAATATTTCCCGACATGAAATAGATAAAATACAAATGGCTAGCACTTTTTACTTCACTGATGAAATTATGCTCATTTATGAAGTGAAATTTATCGCTAAGAATTTCATTGCCTTTAAAAACATAAATACCCATTTTTGAGGTAATGAAATCAAAACCACCAAAATAGATAAAAATAGCTAGCATTAAAGTAAGAAAAATGGCTAAATTTCTAGCTGAGAGTAAATTTTTATATTTACAAAAAAGAGAGAAAAATAAAGCAATAACCACTAAATTAAAAATCAAAATTTTATTTGCTATTAGTGGATCTTTAGTAAAAACATTTGAGCTTACGATGCTTATAAACATAAAAAATATTGCTTGATAATTTTGCAATCTATCTCGCATAAAAGCAAGAGTGTAAAGCAAAAAAATAAATACAATACTTAAAATAAGTGCATATGAGCTTTGATACCACCAAAGATAAAGCGATATAAAGACTCCAGGCAAAACGATAAATTTTTGTTTATTTGCATTCAAAAGCCTGATCAAAAAATAGATGATAAAAAGCGCAAATGTGACATTTAACATGTCACTATCAAAATATCCAGGCGATGTCCTTGAAAGATAGCTTGGTAAGATAACACTCATAAACGCTGCCATAGCTCCAGCTTTTAGGGCTTTAAACTCATTTGATATCAAAATAACTGGAAGTGCGATAAGAGGTGCTAAAAACGCACTCATATAAAACATCACACTTTCGATCTTGAAAGGTAAAATTTTGCAAATATAAAAAACTATTGTTGAGATTGGGTGATTAAAGGGGCTAAAGTCACTTTGCTGATGAAAGCCAGCAAGCATATCTCTAGCGCCCTCTGCGTAATAGTATGCGTCATTTGTCGTAAGTATAAACTCGCCATTAAAGTAAAACTCTGGCATATCCTTTGCCAACAATACCCAGAGCATCCTGGCCGCAAATCCAAACAGATAAGCAGCCAGAAATATAATTAAAATTTTACAATTTACGCTTACTTTGTGCACTAAATTCCTTACAGCCTAGCGTCAGCCTCTGGGTAGATATTTTTTATATCATAAACTAAATGACCTTTTAAATTTAGCTTTTTAAACTCATTATGAGCTACGGCGATCACGATGCAGTCGTAGTCATCTAGGTTATACTCTTTTACTAGATCAAAGCCGTACTCGTGTTTTACCTCAGCACTATCAGCCCAAGGATCAGTAACATCGACCTTGCAGCCAAAATCTTTTAGCTCATCAACCACGTCTATAACGCGAGAATTTCTTATATCTGGGCAGTTTTCTTTAAATGTCATACCAAGAACAAGCACGCGGGCTTTGTTGATAAGCACGCCTTTTCTTATCATTAGTTTTATCACTTGATCGGCTGCGTATCTGCCCATATCATCGTTGATACGGCGGCCTGCTAGGATCATTTCAGGATGATAACCTACCTCTTGAGCTTTGTGAGTGAGATAGTATGGATCTACGCCGATGCAGTGTCCACCAACTAGACCTGGGCGGAAATTTAAGAAATTCCACTTCGTACCTGCAGCCTCAAGCACATCAATGGTGTTGATATGAAGCTTTTCAAACAGCATCGCAAGCTCGTTTATAAAGGCGATGTTTATATCACGCTGAGTGTTTTCGATGACCTTTGCAGCCTCGGCTACTTTGATACTTGAGGCCTTATGAGTGCCAGCTGTGATGATCGAGCTATAAATTTCATCGACCTTGTCAGCGATCTCTGGGGTTGAGCCACTTGTGATCTTTTTAATCTTTGTCACTGTGTGCTCTTTATCACCTGGGTTTATACGCTCTGGAGAGTAGCCGCAGAAGAAGTCTTTGTTAAATTTAAGCCCACTTTTTTCAAGAAGTGGCACGCAAATTTCTTCTGTAACGCCTGGATAAACGGTGCTTTCATAGACAACGATATCACCTTTTTTAAGCACTTTTGCCACGCTCTCAGTCGCTTTTATGACTGGAGTTAGATCAGGGCGTTTGTTTTTATCTATTGGAGTCGGGACGGTTACGATAAAGAAGTTGCAACTTCTAATATCATCTAAATTTAGGCTAAATTTCATGCCATTATCGATCGCTTTTTTCATCTGCTCATTGCTAAGCTCAAGCGTTCTATCATAGCCACTTTTAAGCTCTTCTATACGTTTTGCATTTACGTCAAAGCCGACTACTTCGTACTTTTCACTAAAAGCTGCTGCTAGTGGAAGTCCCACATATCCAAGTCCTACTACTGCTATTTTCATTTATTTTTTCCTTTCTTTTTTGGCTCTATCTTTTTTACGCGTTCATACATTCTTATTTCTGCACTTACACCTTTTGGAGTTATGATTTTAATAGGACTAACGCCTGGTAAAATTTGAGTGAGCTCATAATAAACCCGCCTCTTTTTCTTTCCATCCTTGCAGAGCATCATCGTTTGCGCTAGCTCGTCACCGCCGCTAAATTCATAGTAAATCCCGCGTGCGTCCTCTTTTTGTTCAAGCTTTCCGCCGAGCAAAAAGGCAAAGTTGCAGTCGATTTCTATCTCTTTAAAAAATGCGACTTCGTATTTAAAATAATCAGGCGGCATCTTTGAGATGGGTAGCTCAAAAATATTTTCCTCGGTTTTTGGCGCATTTTCGCTCGCCAAAAGCGTAAACGGCAACACGCAAGCTGCGACAAAAAGTAAAATTTTTCTCATGCCTTTACTCCGATTTGGAAATACTTAAATCCGTGTTCGGTTAAAATTTTAGCGTTGTATTGATTTCGTCCGTCAAATATGACAGCATTTTTTAACCTTTGTTTGATCTCCATAAAATCAGGCGATCTAAACTCGCTCCACTCAGTCACAAGCACCATAGCATCAGCGTTATCAAGTGCATCGTACTTATTTTTAGCGTATTTCACATCTAAATTTGGCATATATTTTTTGGCTTCTTCACTTGATTTTGGATCATAAGCGACCACTTTTGCACCAGCTTCATCTAAAAGCTTTATCAAAGTTAGCGAGCTAGCCTCTCTCATATCATCAGTGTTTGGCTTAAACGCAAGTCCCCAAAGCGCAATCGTCTTGCCCTTTAGATCGCCGCCAAAGAAGTTATAAATTTTCTCAAATAACACTCTTTTTTGAGCCTTATTTCTTGACTCGACCGCGTTTAAAAGCTCTGGCTCAAAGCCATTTTGTCTAGCTGTGTAGATGAGTGCCTCGACGTCTTTTGGAAAGCAGCTGCCGCCGTATCCGCAGCCTGGATAGATGAAGCTATATCCGATCCTTGAGTCGCTACCAATGCCTTTTCGTACCAAATTTACGTCCGCACCCACGCGTTCGCAGATATTTGCTATTTCATTTATAAAGCTTATCTTTGTTGCCAGCATTGAATTTGCAGCATATTTTGTCATCTCGGCTGACTTTACGTCCATACAAATGAGCCTATCGTGATTTTTCATAAATGGCTCATAAAGCTCTCTCATCACACTAAAGCCCCACTCGCTACTAGCTCCGATAACTACGCGATCAGGCTTTAAAAAGTCCTCAACTGCCGCACCCTCTTTTAAAAACTCTGGGTTTGAGACGACTTCAAATTTAATCTCTACATTTCTCTTTTTAAGCTCAGCCTCGATCACCTCGTGCACCTTGACTCCAGTGCCCACTGGAACGGTTGATTTATCAACTACGATTAGTGGTTTGCTTAAATTTTCTCCGATAGACTTGGCAACTGAGAGAACGTATTTTAAATCTGCCTGTCCATCAGCGCCCATAGGCGTACCCACCGCGATAAATAACACATCTGCATGCTCTAGCGCCTCAGTTATCTGCGTGCTAAATTTAAGCGAGCCATTTTTGTAGCACTCACTTACGATATCAGCAAGCCCTGGCTCATATATCGGCACGACACCGTTTTTTAGTGCCTCGATCTTTTTTTCATCGACATCGACGCAGATCACGCTGTTACCCATTTTGGCAAAGCATGCGCCACTTACTAGTCCAACGTATCCAGTTCCAATCACAGCTACTTTCATGCTTATCCTTAAATTTTCTTTTCCCACTCAAGGGCAGTTTTTATGATGAGAGCTAGATCATCTCTTTTTGGCTTCCAGCTTGTTAGCGAGCGTAGTTTGCTTGCGTTTGAGATAAGGATGGCTGGGTCGCCGTCCCTTCTTGGCGCATTTAGCACTTTAAAATTTACTCCGCTTACTTTTTTTGCGGTCTCGATGACCTCTTTTACGCTAAATCCCCTGCCGTATCCCACATTAAAAGTTTCGCTACCATTTTTGCCAATATACTCTAGTGCGCTGATGTGAGCGTCTGCTAGGTCGCTAACGTGAATGTAGTCTCTAACGCATGTACCATCTTTTGTCGCGTAGTCATCGCCAAAGATGCCCATGCTATCACGCTTGCCAAGTATAGTTTGCACAGCCACCTTGATAAGGTGCGTGGCATTTGGATAGTTTTGACCGATTAACCCCTCTTCGTCCGCGCCTGCCACGTTGAAGTAACGTAAAATCGCAAATTTAAAATTTTCATTTGAAGCGGCGTAGTCTTTGATGATCTGCTCGCTCATAAGCTTACTTCTGCCGTATGGATTTATCGGGTTTGTAGGCGTTGTTTCGCTCACCTCTGCCACGTCTGGCTCGCCATAAACTGCAGCAGTTGAGCTAAATATAAATTTATTTACATTGTAAGTTTTTGCGTATCTTAGCACCCTCGCAACGTTTGCGGTGTTGTTTAGATAGTATTTTAGTGGCTCGCTCATACTCTCAAAAACCTCGATAAACGCCGCAAAATGGATGATCGCATCAAATTTACCATTTTCAAAAATTTCACTTAGGTCATCTTCTAAATTTGCGTTTATAAATTTAAAATTTCCGATTTTTTGGAGTGCCTCAAGTGCTTTTTGTGAGCCTTTGCAGAGATTGTCGATGATGGTTATCTCATCATTGCCTTGCTTTAAAAGTGCTTTTACTACGTGGCTGCCGATGTATCCAGCACCACCTGTTACTAAAATTTTCAAGTTTAAGCCTTTCGTAAAAAGTGGTTAATTTTATCAAAAATAGAGTAAAGCAAAAGTAAAGCAAGGCTTCGAACGAAATTTAATCCTCTCTAACCCTCAAAAATATAGGAAACCTTGGCTTGCCATAAGACGTTAAATTTTGAAATTTATATGTGATTATGGAGCCTATCTTTGGGGGATTTGTGCGTTGCTCGTCGCTTAGTCCAGAGCCTATTTTAAAGGTAGTGCCAGCTTTTGCCTCATCATCCTTGCCGCCAATCGCTTTACAGGTAAGCGAGCCAGCAAGATTAGCGTATTTACCGCTACCTTTATTTATGGAGACCACCTCGCACTCGGCATCTTTAAATTTCTTAAATTTAAGCGCATTTTTGCTTCGTTTTCGCTCGTACGGTGCATTTGGCTCACGCACGACTACTCCCTCGCCGCCTTTTGCGATGATACTTTCAGCAAATTTTAAAAACTGAGCATTATCAAGCATTTTTGTCTGTTTTATGATGATTAAATTTTTATTTGGCTCATTTTTTAGAAATTTAGCCAAAACTTCAAGTCTGGCAAGCAAGTCACCACTTGCCTCTGGCACATCAAAAATATGAAATTTTAGCCTGCTCCACGCCTTTTCGTCTGGTACTTTATCCATCACGGTCGCTTGAATTTCTTCAAATTTAAGCTCCTTTGCGTAAAGCTCGCCATCTAGTGCAAATTTTGGGAAATTTTTAGTAAAACTTATCGGTGCATTCAGTTTTTTACCCTGCCTTGAGAGTAAATTCTCTCCGTCCCAGTAGGCACGCACGCCATCAAGCTTTTCGCTAGCTAACCAGCCTGAGACGTTTTGCTCTTTATACTCGCTAAGTCGCAGCAGGTCAAGAGAAAATGCAAAATTTAAAAGGAGTAGAACCGCAAAAATTATTCTGATCAGGCTTTTGCCTTGCAAAAACAATATTCCAGATGATCGTCTAAAACTCCCACACTTTGCAAAAAGGCATAGGTGCTAACAGAGCCTAAAAATTTAAACCCTCGCTTTTTTAGCTCCTTTGCCACAAAGTCAGACATCGGCGTAGTAGCTGGCACTTGTTTGATATCTTGATAGTGATTTATGATCTGTTTGCCGTCAAATTTGGGGTCAAATTTTCTTAGCAAATATCCCCACAAATAGTCATAAAAGCTGCCAAATTCTTTGGTTACGGATAAAAATGCAAGGGCGTTTGCAGAAAGCGATTTTAGTTTTAATCTGTTGCGAATCAACCTCTCATTTTGCATAAATTTAGCTATCTCAGCCTCACTATAAAGCTTGATCTTCTCTGGATCAAAGCCATCAAACGCCTCTCTCATAGCCTCTCTTTTTTGAAGCACTCCATGCCACGAAAGTCCCGCCTGAAATCCTTCCAGAACTATCATTTCAAAAAATTTTCTATCATCTTTTACGACTTTGCCCCACTCGTTATCGTGGTAAGCTATATCAAGCTCTCCTTTTGCCCATTCGCATCGCCTCATCTGCTTTCCTTAAATTTTAACTCCGTAAAACTCGCAGTACCACTCAACAAATTTAGCCACGCCGTCATTTACTTTTGTATTTGGCTTGTAGTCAAAGTCGGCCACCAAGTCGCTCACATCAGCAAATGTCGCTGGTACGTCGCCTGCTTGAAGTGGGAGGAAATTTTTCTTGATCTCACGGCCGATCTTTATCTCAACCGCCTTAATGTAGTCCATGAGCTCAACTGGACTGTTGTTGCCGATGTTATAGACCTTAAAAGGCGCTTTTGAGGTGGCAGGGTCTGGGTGCTTTGCATCCCAGTTTGGATTAGGTTTTGCAGGATTATCGATGCATTTTATGATGCCCTTTACGATGTCATCCACATAGGTAAAGTCACGCTTCATCTTGCCGTAGTTAAAGACGTCGATAGTTTTATCTTTAAGCGCTGCATCAACAAACAAAAATAGCGCCATATCAGGGCGTCCCCATGGTCCATAAACCGTAAAAAAGCGAAGTCCGGTCGTTGGCACGCCAAAAAGATGGCTATAAGTATGCGCCATCATCTCGTTGCTCTTTTTAGTCGCTGCGTAGAGGCTTATAGGGTGATTTACTGCCTCGTGTGTAGAAAATGGCATGTTCTCATTTAGGCCATAAACCGAGCTAGAGCTTGCATAGACTAAATTTTTTATCTCATTGTGGCGGCAGCATTCTAGGATATTCATAAAGCCTGTGATGTTGCTGTCTATGTAAGCTTTTGGGTTTATAAGCGAGTAGCGAACGCCTGCTTGTGCGGCTAAATTTACCACTACGTCAAATTTTTCTTTAGTAAAAAGCTCTTTCATAGTCTTTTCATCGGCCAAGTCGGCTTTTATAAATTTTAAATTCGGATGCGTTTTTGAGGTGATCAGCTTGCCATAATCTATCTCGCTAGTCTCAAAGCCAGCAGTTTTTAGGCGTGCGAGCTTTAAATTTACATCATAGTAGTCATTTATAACGTCATACCCAACAACCTCATCGCCTCTTTTTATGAGTGCATTTGCCAAGTGAAATCCTATAAATCCAGCTGTTCCAGTTACTAAAATTTTCATATTTTTCCTTTCATTTTTGGCTTATTTTAGTGCAAAAATATAAATTTACGTATTTAGATCAGGGTAGTCCCAAGCGTTAAATTTAGCTCTTAAATCGTCATTTTCCCAACCTTTGCAGCATAGCCACTCAAGCCCTGCACGTCTTCCCATAACGACCTCTTCGTCAAGTCCAGCAACCTTTTTGCCATTTATCCTAGCATCTACACACGCCCAGTGATAACGATAAACTAGGTCAAGTTTGCTTAAAATTTCATCCAAACTGCGTAGTTTTGAGCGGTTTTTTAGTCCGCCTTCTCTAAAGACATCCATCACAAACTCACAGTCGCAAATTTTATCCATCTGGCCTATATCTTTAGCTATGCCAAGCGCCCAAAGCAAGATCCAAAGCGACTCATATTTCCAGCCCATATTTACGGCTGTTTTCATATCGGCTCTATCCTCAAAGACCTCTTTTTCTTTTACACTTAGATCGCCATAAAAATCGCCCAAAAAGTCTTTAGCCCAGGCTATCTCATCTTCACTTAGGTGGCCATTGTCGCGGATAGTGCAAGCACACATAATGGCCGTAAATGAGCAAACCGCACGAGCAATGATCTCATCAATGCTTCTTGGCGTAACTTCACTATTGTCATACCTTAGTGGCAGACTCTCAAGCACAGCCACGCCCTCTTTTTTTAAAATTTTTATACTCTCATCTTTTCTTTGTTGTGCTGTTTTTGGCATATCCGCACCTTTTTTAAAAATATCAAACACTCCCATTTTTATTCAAAAAACTCGGCGTTAAATTTCTCTTCGTTAAAATTTTTACCTAAAAATTTACAGGCTTCGATCATATCAGTTCTTGCTATTTCAAAACAACTAGTAGCCCCAGGGCTTGGAGTCATATTAAAACTTATGCCCTCGCCTGTGCTTATCTTGCCCTCGCCAAGCTCAAGGCACTTTTTATTACGGTCGATAACTTGCGGTCTTACGCCGCCAAAATTTATAGCATAGCTTAGGTCATTTTCACTTAGGCTTGGCACGATCTTTCTAGCGTCTTTTACAAATTCTTTTTTATTGATAAATGGCACTTCAAATAAGAAATTTCTTAAAATATAAGATCTGATGTCGCTATCTTTTAAGAGATTTGTAAAGACTTCAAAGACATTTTTATCAAATTTTAGGCATTTACAAAAGTCAAAAAAGCTTGAACAGCCGTGATATCTCTCTAGTTTTGGTATGACTAGGGCTGTTGGGCCAAAGCGAGTGTTGCCATTAGCTAAGATATCTGGATCGCCATGAAGAGCGGCAAATGGTAGCTTATCGTTTTGCACCATATAGACTTTGCCGTTTAGTAAGCGTTTTTTTGCGAAATAAAAGCTTCCAGCAACGGGCAGTGTGCTAAGATGAAGCCCATAACCCATTTTGTGAGCTAAAAATAGCGAGTGTCCTCCAGCATCTACTACAACGTAGTTTGCGGTGATCACCTCGCCATCATTTATCTTTATGTGAAATGTATCACCCGCCTTTTTTATATCAGTTACTTCTGAGTTTAGACTGATCTCATAGCCATCCGCGCCTAAATTTAGCGCATTTTGCACAAGTGAGTTTGCTAAGCCACCAAAGTCCATCGTCGTAAACTGCCCATTTTGCGTGCCTATGGCGATGATGTTTTCTGGCCTCTCATTGCCATTTGCGTCAAAAACGACGTTTGGCTCGATCTGTTTTAACTTCTCTTTGTCATAAATTTCAAGGTAAGGAAAAAGCTCTCTAAAACTCTCATATCGCTCTTTCATGCGCTCTACTTCAGCATCTCCGATAGCTAGTGCCATCTTTTGATGAGCGAACATATATTTGCCATCAAGATTATATTTTAGGGCATATTTTACTGGCATATTTGCCACACGAGAGACTTTTTTCGCCTTTTCTAGTGTGTAGTTTGTCTCGATATCGCCACAATGAATGGTTTGTGAGTTACCTTTGCCGTTTGAATTTAGAGTAGCTACGCCGTCATATTTTTCTAAAAGTGCGACCTTTTTTATGTCGCTAAATGCAGCCAACTCATAAAAGAGCGCCGTCCCACTAATGCCTGCTCCGACAATTACCACTTCAAAGTGCTTCTGCCTCATTTTTTCTCCCAAAAAAGTTTAGTCGCCAAAATGATACTATATTAATTTTAAAACAAACAGCATGGTGAAAAAAGCTAGAATTTTTATATAAAAGAGAAATTTGGCAAGGCTTTCACCTCGCCTTGAAGTTAAAATTTATAAGATACGTTTACTTTGAAATTTCTACCCGGCTCCCAGTCTACATAGTCTGGATTGCCTGTATAATCAGCCATTCTTTGAGACTGCGAAGCATAAGTTTTATTAAAGAGGTTATAAATTCCAGCATTTATCTCTAGTCCTTTAAATTTACCGCTACTTGGCGTATAGCTAGCATAGATGTCGCTGACCGCATAGCTTGGTATCTTGGCATTTTCACTATTGCCAGCCGAGATGGTATTTTTCGAGGCAAAGTAGATTAGATTGTAGCCTATTAGCGTATCAATCCTTGAAAATGCATACTCGGCGTTAAATGTGTATTTATCGCCTTGATCTCGGTAGCCAATGATATTTGAGGTGTAGTAGCTGCCGTTTGCTTTAGCAACCCTATCTTTGTATTTTACATTTTGATGAGTGTAGCTAGCAGCTAGGCTTAATGCATCTAAATTTAGCCTTGCAAGTAGCTCAACGCCACTTATATCAGCCCCGCCAGCGTTTATCCTAGCTAAGGTTGGATTTACGCCACCATTTGCTGCGTTGTTATCTACTATTAAATTTTTATATTTTGTCATAAAGTATTTTGCAGAGAGGCTGTACGAGCTAGTTTCACTTATTTCACCTTGATATCTAACGCCCGTCTCATAGCTATTGCCAGTTGTCGCTTTTAGATCTTTATTTGCCGCCCAGCTTAAAGGCCTGCCCCTACTAGTTCCACTCGCCATCATAGACTCCATGACGTCAGGCCCTCTAAAGACCCTCGCATAGCTTGCAAACGCATGCAAGCCTTTAATGATCTCATAATCAAGCGCAAGCGCTGGGGTAAATTCGTTAAATTTATAAGTGTAGCTCTTTACATTTCCAGCCCTACCATCGTAGCTTTTTAGCTCATGGTGCGTATATCTGATGCCAGGTGTAACGGTTAGCGAGCTAAAATTTAGTGCATCTTCTGCGTATATCGAGTAGTTATTTACCTTTTCTGGGTAGCGATTGTCTGGTTTGTTGAAATTTTTACTTTGATAAAACTCAGCACCATATCTAAATGTCTGCGTCAAAGTGCCGGTCTCGACTATACTCTTAGCCTTTGCATTTATACCGTTTGTTTTTACGCCTAAAATTTTTAAGACCGGGTCATCTTTTTTATGCTCGGTATTGTATACCGTTACATCTAAATTTAGAAGATTACTTGGTTTGTACTCGTATTTTAGCGTTGTAGTATCACGTTCATATTTTCGGTTATCAACAGGAAATTGACCAGTATACCAGCTGCCAAACTCGGCTCTCATTGGATACATGCCTTTAAATTCATTATGTTCTCTTGAGATAGAAATTCTATGTGCATCAAGGAAGCTATAACCAAGCTTTAAAAGATAGCTAAGATCGTTTCCGTCGCCGCCTATCTTTCTTTTGTTGCCGCTTTTGCCGTAGTCGTAGCCCTTGTGATTAATAGCAGCTATAAAGTCAAGTCCCTCAACTGGTGCAGTAAAGAGCATAAGACCTTGAGAAAATTCGCTGTTATTTGAGGCATATCCTGTCTTTATCTTTGCACCGATGATCTCACCACTTTCTAGCAAGTCTTTTGCGTCAACCGTTTTAAAGGCGACCGAACCGCCAAGTGCGCCTGAGCCGTTTACCACTGATCTTGAGCCAACCTCAACATCAACGGCTTTTATAAGATCTGGATCGATCAGCAAGTCAGCGTTGTGGTGAAATGTATTTCCGTTTTGTTTTGCGCCATCTATCGTGATATTTAGACCGCGATCGCTAACGCCCCCTCATGTAAATTTTTTGATTCATGCCGTTTGTGCCACCCACATAAACACCAGGAATATCTCTCATCACGTCTTTTACTAGGCCAGCATTTCTGGTTGAAATTTTGATGTCATCAACGCCGTATCCGCCACTGCTACTTGTTACCTCAACTCCGCTTAATACGCTCTCGTCTGCCCCATTTGCATAAACTGCTATGCTTGCTACAAGAGAGAGTTTAAATAAGCTTTTAAATCTCATATTTTCTCCTAATTTGGTTATTAAAATTACTATTTTAATTTTATAGCATAATTTTGAGATTGAATATTATAATTTTAAGTATAAATTTTGGATAAATTTTTGAGTTTTTAGATAAAAATATAAACTATTTTTAAATTTTAATTATCTAATAAATTAATTATATATCGAAATAAAGGACGAAATTATATGATTTTATCAAGGTAGTAAATAAGG
>NZ_PIQS01000008.1 GCF_003048405.1 Campylobacter concisus
TTCTAATTTATAATAATGAAAACGAACTAACATTATCTTTTGATTTTAATGAAGTAAATAAAATTCCCTTACAAAATTTTATTGATTTTTGCAAGAAAATGGCAAATGCATTAAATACAAAGTTTTATTATTGCGGTTTAGAGCCCGCTCAGGATACTAGCACGCAGTTTTTTACATACAATGGTGTAGGAAAAATAAACTGGTAAACAAAATAATGAAATCTAATTTACGGAAATCTTAATGCTGTTAAGGGAAATTAAAATGAGAAAAATAAGGGAATTATTGGCAAAGTCTTTGTTTAGACTTGCTTCAACAGATTATCAAACACAATATATTGATAATTCTACTATTTACGAGTATGTGGTACCAGAAGACTTAATTGAAGAGGTCGCAAATTTTTGTAGAGAAGCACAATTAGATTGTTTCAAAAATAATTTTTCAGAACGAGAATTAGAATTTGCAAATATATTGCGAAATAAAATACTCAACCTGCCAAGTGGTGATATATACGGAACAAATATATGGGCTGAATTAAAAATAGATGCAGAAAAATTTTTAAATATTTTGGGTTATCAAATAAAAGATTTTGATTATAGTACAATAGATAATATAGACCGCAATGAGCTTGGTAAATAAAATAACAAAATCGAGTTTATGGAAATCTTAATGCTATTATGGGAAAATAAAAATGTATCAACTAAAAAAAATATTATTAGAAAGGCTATTTGAATTAGCTTCTACTGAGTATCAAAAAAATATATAGACAATGCTACTACTGATAAATATACTTGGGGCGATGAATTAGTAAATGAGATAATTAATCCATTAGAACTTATACAAAGGCCAGAAAATAAGTACTTATTTGATAATAATGAGCTCCTAGCTATAAAAGAATATAAAAATAAACTTGATATTATTTGTAAAAACAATAATATAGATACAGATTTATATGAAATGCCAGAAATTTGGAATAAGATAATTATAAGTTCTGTAAATTTACTAAATTTATTAGGCTATTCTCTTAATGACTTTGATGAAGATGCGAACTTGATAGCCGAACATAAAGTTTAGTAATATAGTATTGGTAAAAATTAATAAATTTATAAATCCTTTCTTGCATTTACTATTTTTTAAGCTAGTGCTAAATAAAACTAGATGACGGCAAATTTGAAGCGATGACAAGCGTTGATAGGCTAAATTTATACTTAAAGTGGTGGAAAATAATAGAAAATACGGCTGTAGAAATTATTGGGGATAGTCAAAAATGAGAGAGCTTTATAAGATTTATTTAAAGGACAATGCGCAATTGGGGCAAATGCCAAAAACAATTCACTACTCTGGTAACACTCTTTTGCCAAAGCCATTTGCACTAAGTATTGTCAAGTATAGTGACAATGAAGGATATTATTTGCTTTATCTTGACAAATTTGGAGAAGAGCAGGCAGATACGTATCATGAGACTTTAGAAGATGCTTTTGGGCAAGCAGAATTTGAATTTGGCGTAAAAAAAGATGAGTGGTTTTTGGTAAAAAATCAATAATCTTGCAGGATAGTTCAAAAAAGAGTTTGGAGTAAATAAAAAGTTAAAAATAGTTTTACAAACAGATTTCGCATGTGATAGCGTATTTTGGATATATGATGAATTTGGTGAAAACATAAATGGCGGAACATGGGTAGAGCAGGAAGATGAAATATCTTGGGACAGCAAACTTCCAGACGAACTGTTATCTTGCCCAGATATAAAAAGGCTCTCGATGGAGATTATGAAAGAATACAATAGTCTTTTTATAAACAATGAAAAGAATTTAGCTATAAGGGCTTTGCTAGTCCCGAATCCGAAGCAAAATACATGCAAAAAAATCAACGAACTTAGAAAAATTTTATATGAAAAATGTGGAGACAAATACGAAATAGTAGATGATTTGCATTAAAATAAGCTTTTAAATTATAATAAATAAACTCCTTAAAAGATACAATAACTGGAGTTTATTATCTAGTAACAGATACAAAAGAGACAGCCAAAGGTATAGCAAATACTGTCTTAAATGCAGATACGCTCATTTATAACGGCTTTATGAAAAGCGAGCTAGATATTATGCTCGGAGATTATGCTAGCGCAACCTCTAGAGATTTTGAATTTATGGCTAGACTTACCGGTTCTGGCGCTATTACAAAAAAGCTAGAAATAAGCTATCTAATGAGATTTTTAAATACAAAAGAGATGGCCAGCTTTATGGGTCGAATAACCAAAATATCCCAAAATATCACAGTGAGCGTAGGGAAATATACGATGACAATAGATATATCTATAAATTTAATGGCGAATACCCAAGATGTGTTTATGGTTATCTCACAAATAGAAATGACAAGATTGAGAAGGTTGTAGGCTGGGTTATATTGTCTGGAAAAGAGTATTGCAAAGAAACACCAGGAGTTGGAACGTGGATGTAGATAAGGCTAAATAGCCAAATCTTAAAGCAAGGTACGAAGTGCGTGTAAGTTCTTTGTGCAATTCATTTCTAAAATAGCGGTATTACTTTTTTGTTATATCTAATGAATGATGTGAAAAAGGGTAGTGAGCTTTTTAGTAATAGGTTTACAATCATAGAAAAAATTCTATATAACATTTCTTTATCATCTTAAACATGTTTCATACAATGAATTTTAGGCATTTTGCTATATCAACAGCAGACGTTTTGGATATTTCTTTGTTAAAGTATGAACAATGTCTTTTTATAAAAAATTCATTATTAACTAATATATCAACTCTTATTTTCATATTTATAACAAGCTCCTTTACAAAAAACAAGGCAAAAAGCCCAAGTCGATTTTATGACAAACTTTATAAAATCGCCATTGAGCTCTTGAAAATGCTAAGGGTTTTGCCATAATCTCTACGATATAAGGTTACTGTTTTAGTTGTTATGATTTTCGTGTTGTATCAAAAAAATGGGATAAAATAGCAAAAATCCCAAAAAAAGAAAAATTTTAATAAAAATACCGAAATAGTATTTTTTTGGACAATCTAGTTTATTTTTTTAAAATTGAATTAATAATTCTTTTAAAAATATTCCAAAAATTTGGGATAGTCCCATATTTGGCACAGATATAAAGTGCTCCCAAGCACGCTAAAATTGGGGTTTAAAGCACTTTTTCAAAAATTTCCCTCTGTTTGATGCATTTAATTGCTCAAATTGCAAAAGCAATTTTTCGCAAAATGCATTTTATACTTTGCATAGTCGCTATCGCTCCGCAAAAAAATTGATCAGTAAAGAAAAAAGTTTTAATTCTAGTGTAAAAAGATTCATACAAATAAATTTTAGAAAATATTGCAAAAATGTAAAATATAATAGTATTTCTATTATATTAATATAATAATTATTATATATAAACATAATAAATTATAATTATTATGTAAAGTAAATTTATTTTACACAGCTATATTTTTGATTTTATGCTATAGTACTAACAATAATACAATTTTAATCGGTAAAAGGAAAAGTATTAAATGTCTCTTCATCAGGACGTATGTGATGCATACAACATAAATAGATATGAGTTGGCTGAAAAGCTTGGTGTTTCAAAAACTACACTTGATAGCTGGAGTGATGAAAACAGAATGACGAAAGTAACTCGCCTGGCACTAGAGCTTATGCTTGAAAATCATCATAAGACAAAGCTTTTGTCTGATTTAAACAACTCGCTTTCTAAGATTGTTTTTTTAGAAAGCAGCAATGATGAAAATATGGACATAGATGATGAACAAAAAAAAATTGCAAGTAGAATAAAGCATATTCTAAACGAATATGATTTCAGCCTTGCAAAGGCTAGCAAGAGCCTAGAGTTTCCAGATTTTGAATATTTAAACAAGGTATTAAAAGCTCAAATTTATCCTAGCTTCGACTTTTTAAAAAAGTTTTCAGATGTTTTTCATATCTCAAATGAGTGGCTCGAGGATGGTAAAGGGCATCCATTCGATTTAGAGATAATAGGCTGCAGATATTTTTCTCAGTTAAAAGAAAAAAAGAGAGAATTTAATAAGTTTTATATCGTTAATTGCACAGATAATATAGAGTATACAAAATTAGTTGCTGAGGATAAATTGGGTCGTTTTGATATATTTGAAAGAGATTTTTGTATAGGTGATCGTTTCATCATGAGCGGTATAGAATGCAGCGATCTTTTTGAATTATATAGTTTCTACACTGAAAATAGAGGGTCATATGTATCCTTAGTTACGCTTGAGTCAGATGATTATAAAAAATTGCTTTCAAGAGACTATTATGCTGGCAATATTTTAAAACGTAGCAGAGGATCATGTATGCTATATGACTTATTTGATCTAGACTACTATAATCAAGATAGGTATGGAAAATTTTTTGTTGAGTGCACCAATATCATTAAAGAAATAAAAGAAAGAAAGATAAATAAATAAAAAAGCGGTCAGCGATGTGCCCTGACTGTTTTTTTTATTTTTATCATCTTGCTTTTTTAAAAACTAAAAACAAATATTTTTAAGAATTTATAGGCACCTAAGTCTAGTCAGTTTGTTTTTGTTCCACATACACCCAAAGCGTGTATATTATAAGTTCCTAACGTACTTATAGCTTTGGCTCGTTTTAAGTACCTATTAGGTTGATTTTTAGCTTTTATATTATGAAATATATAAATTTTAAGCATATTTTAAGAACCCAATAGATACAATTCACTCTCAAACAGGACAAAATTATTCTTTTTATAAAAATATTTTCAAAAAGAACATGATCAAAGTTATTAGGCCAATAATAACTTTTGAATCTATATGGATGTTTAGTTCCATATGTTTTCTCCTCTCTCCGACTAAATTAGGTGCGTGTAAGGGAGCAACAATTATTCTATCGTAATTATTATTAAAATAACCTTAATGATTTTACCGCTAGTTATTATGAAAATTATTAGATATTAATATTTTCATAAATTTCGCCATCAAACAAAGTCCGGATCTTGTATGAAATATTTTTTTATAATGTTTTTCTTTTGCTGTTGAAAACAAACATTTTCATTACCTATCTGACCGATCTATGCCAAGATGCTTGACTACAAAAAGGAGATTTTATAACGACTTCTTCGACGGTTGGGTCTTTTTTGACTAAGGATCTTTTATCGGGCGCTTGTTCTATTATCTCGTCTTGGTATGCTTGTGCTATCTCTTTAAGCTTTGAAATTTTATCTTGAGCTTTCTTAAGGTCGCCGGCGATTTTATCTCGCTCTTTTCTGGCTTCGTCTCGCTCCCGTCTAGCTTTTTTAAGATTTATAGCAGTTTTGTCTCGTTTTTGTCGCATTTTTTCTAGCTCTTCGATGCGCATATTTAAACTGTATGCCATAGTGATATTCATTTGCGTTGCAGCCGCCTTTAAAATATTATACGTTCCATTTAATTTTGCAATTTCGATCTTACCGTAGTGACGAACGGCCCCGTCTAGAGTAGGTTTTAAATTTAGTCCCTTAATAGTCTCCACAGCATTTTTTGAAAAATCGCTTTTTACGGTATCCAAAAATGCCGATAGTTGTTATTCGAGGTTTTCTACGGTCAATTTTTCCTTGAGCTTAAGTTTATCTTTGACTGCAGTTAAAATGCTCTCTAGCTGCGCATACTCTTTTCTGGTTGCGGACATACCCCTCAAAGTCTCTCGCACCTCTTTATTTATAGTTTCTAGCTTTGCTAAAGTAAGCTTCTCTTCCACTTTTTGTAGCTTCCGGAACACTAGCAGTCATGATAGCTAAAGCTTCCGGATCTTTAACGAGCCGCTTGTAGATCCGCGACGGTATATTTTTTCTGTTCGGGTTTGGCGTACCGCGCTACAATCCCAGTATATTGGCTACTTGGGTCTGTAGTTGTTTAAATTCAAGCCGTTTTCTAAACTTTTGGCGGTAGATAGACTTTCCGTTTTCGGGATCTAAGACGCAGAAATGAATATGTCCGTGTATTGGCCACGAATTTAATCGCGTTTCCTTGCTCGTCGTATTCGTAGTGTCCTTCGTCCCTATAAATAACACTCAGTGTCGTACGGTATCCGAATTTTTCTTCTACGTATTTAGCTACTTTTTCTAGATCTTTTAGAGTGCGGTTTTTTCTTAGATTTACCACGAGTTCTAAAAAACAATGTTTGGTCTTAAATTTTTGACCGTATGTTTCGTAATACTTATCCCTTGCATCTTCTTCTAGCCTTCTTTCTAATACAAGAGCATCTTTTGCGCTCATATTTGTCATATTTAAATGCTGAAATTCTATAAAGCTTGATGCTGCTTTTGAACCGACGTGCATATTATGCCACACGCCGCAACTTGCTCCCTTATCAAATCTAGCATTTGCTAGAGTACCGTTATCCGCATATGGTATATTCACCCCATCCCCCTTTTTCGCTAGCCCCCTTGTGGGACAAGAAAAAGCGCATCTAGGTAGCCAGCGGCTGCTTAGTGCGTACTAAGCTACAAAAGTAGCAGTGCGGTCAAAACGTAGCCCGCAAGGGGCGTAACGTTTTGACGAGCCTTCTTATATAGTCTATACGCGAGTAAGCTTATACCCGTTTGTATACTCGACGGCTTCCGCTAGCTTATCCAGCTCTTTTTGCAGGCTCTTTTGTTTACTATTTAGCTCATTGATTTTAGCTTGTCATTTTATGGATAGCTTAGTGATCTTGTGCCAAGCTTGCGGAAAGGTTATTTCTCCCAAGCTCATTTTTTCTTCGATATCTTGAATCGATTTTATGTATTTATTGTCAGAAACGTCGAACATTTTTTAGTCTCCTTAATTTTTTCTTACATCTTACCGTACGATTTTTATTTTTACAAGGGTTTTAGGGCTTCGGCGTTTGGATAATGAAAAAAATAGTCGGTTAAAAACTAAGCATATGTGCTTAGTTTAGGGAGTTATGAGCTATTTTTATTTTAAAATAATATTTGTAAAAAAGAGCCAGATTTTATAGCTATGTTAAGAAATCCACATTAGCCGCGTAAAAATCTTTGCAAACTGCCCCTCTAAAAGAAGTAGCCTTTCAGCGCTTTAGTCCATAAGCAAGTCAAAATAGGGGGTAAGGGGGCGGTGCGCAGTGCGTAAGCACAAGCACGTACACACGCCCCGGTTCCGATTTAACTTCTAACGGTTTTTTCAATTTTTTTGCGCGAGGGTTTCCTTTTAACTTTTTTTAAATTCTTTGTATATCTTTTAGGGGCTTGCTAGATCCGATATAATCGGTTTTACAGAAGTTATACAATAATAGATTTTCCATTAATTTTTATATCTTACCCAATAATATACCATACTGATTTATTATTCTTTTTATATAAAATACCATAATAAAATAATATATGGATTATTGAATGAACGAAATTGTGAAGTATTCCAACGAGTTGCATGAGCTAAAAATTTAACAGTCTTACAGAGGCACAACAAAATGTATTTTTACTCTTTTACAACAATTTAGAAGCACTAATGGATATACGCTAGAGCTTGACTATTATAAGGTTTTTAAGCTTGCCAACATCGCAGAAAGCGGTAGTTATAGAAAAGAAATTCTAGCAAAATTAAGGCATATTCAAACATTTACTTTTATGTATGAAACAAACAATAAGGGCGATTTAGCCCAAGAAATTATATTTCCAAAAATAGAAACAGACAGCGAAAATAGGGTTTTAAAAATCAAAGTATCCAAGAACTTCAAGGATCGTTATATTGACAGCCCTTTAAAAGGTTGGACTAGGCATGAACTAGCTGAATTCGTTAATCTTAGCGGTACTTATGCAAAGACGATTTATCGTTATTTAAAGCAGTTTCGCGCTCAAGGATGGTGGCATATCAAATACAAAGATTTTAAGGAACTTTTGGAAATACCTGAAAGCTATCAAGCTTGCAATATTGACCAGCAAATTTTAAAGTCAGCAATAAAAGAACTAGCGTCTGAACGTAACCTATTCGACCAACGCCGAACGCCGTTTAAAGGGCTTATGATAAAAAAGATTAAAAGCGGACGCAATATAGAGGCGCTGGAGTTTTATTTTGAACCTCAAAAAATAAGCGATATCGAGCGAGACGAGAAGGAAAATAAACGAAATTTAACCACGATCGCAAACGACATAAAACAAAAAGACATGCTAAAGCAACTAAAGCGCAGCAATCCGATAACCGGTAAAACGGTTAATGATTTTGATCCGTATATAGGGAGATACTTGCGTATATACAACGATAAAACGGACGTTATAGACGTACTAAAGATTCAAAGCATCGAGAAAAACGGAAAGCAATTAGAAGCAAAGCTTTTAAACGTCGACGACGGATATTTTACCGCCATGCTCTTTGATAACTTTAAGCATTTTAAAACACTTTTGAGAGGTATGAGGATTAACCCCCTAAAATATCAACGAGAGTATTTTAAACTGAATTAATTTTTTTACATTGATTCCCCATAGGCTTTTGTCAAAAGTTGCTTAAATTTAATGTCTGGGTTTAATTTAAGTTTCTTAAGTTCTTTCATTATTTCGTCATAAATTCTAAATATAGCATTTTCATCGCCAGTTATCATCGCGTAAAAGCTTTTTCCATCAATTACTTTAATTTTAGGGTTCTCCGGTCTTGGCAAGTGCGTTTTATTATCAGAAGGAGTAAATGCTTTGTTATATGGAGTTGGTTTATTAGGAACTACCTCTACATAATATCCAGTAAATCCTTCTCTATCAGTTAATACTGATGCTATATCATCATATATTGCTACTTTATGATTTCCTTTTGTAGTATTCCATTTATTCTTAATCTCTGCAATAATTTTTTTATCTTCAGAAATAATATCTATAATCTCACCAACTTTTAAATTCTTAAAACCTTTAATTTCACCAATAATCTCTTCGTGAAAAGTCCCTATTGCGTTTTGTAATGTCTTTTGTATTTGTCTAGATTTTTCTGCCTCGATCCACTGATCATAAGTCATTTTATTAAAACTTGATTCTAATAAAGCCGAAAATGGATCGATGACATTGCTATAAATATCATTAGAATTCTGAGCCTTTGTATAAATTGTATAAAGCTTTTTAATTATTTCTGAAAGTGCATTATTATTTTCAAAATACGACATTTTGCCTACCTAAAAGTTTAACTAATTTATAATTATAACAGGTTTAAGCATATAACAACTTTAATAATATTTTTGATAAAATAACCATAAACAATGTTATATAAGGTTAAATTATGATTTTTGAAAAAGAATATTACAACATATCTGAGGTAGCTGACATATTGTCTATATCAAAAGAAACGTTAAGAAGATGGGATAAAAATGGTAAATTAGAACCTGTCAGACATCCAATGAACAACTATAGAGTTTATCATAGAACTCAATTACACAACTTTGAAGAAGCACGGTTAATGTTTAATACACTATGGGATGAGGAATTAGACACGAAACCCCTAAGAAAATATAAATCAGTAGAATTGTTTGCAGGAGCTGGGGGATTAGCTTTAGGTTTTGAGAAAGCGGGCCTAGAGGCAGTTTTATTAAACGAGATAGATAAATTTGCTTGTAAAACATTGCGAGAAAATAGACCATCTTGGAATGTAATTGAAGGAGATGTGGCTCAACTAGATTTCACTAAGTTTAAAGGTAAAGTAGATGTTTTGTCTGGCGGATTCCCTTGTCAAGCTTTTTCTTATGCAGGTAAAAAACTAGGGTTTGAAGATGCTAGAGGCACACTGTTTTTTGAATTTGCAAGAGCGGTTAAAGAATGTCAGCCTACTATTTTTTTAGCTGAAAATGTAAGGGGCCTATTAAAACACGATAATGGCAGAACATTGGAAGCAATTAAATCAGTTATTGACGATATCGGATATAAATTAATCACTGAACCCAATGTGTTAAAAGCCATGTTTTATCAAGTTCCTCAAAAAAGAGAAAGATTGTTTTTTGTTGGAGTAAGACAAGACATTATGGAAAAAATATCATTAAATGACTTCAAATGGCCATCCCCTTATAAAAGAATTATGACTCTTAGGGATGCTTTAAAAAAAGGTGAACTATATAATACGGATGTCCCAAAATCCCAAGGACAACAATATCCAAAAAGAAAAAAAGAAATTTTAGATTTAGTTCCAGCGGGTGGTTATTGGAAGGATCTTCCTGATATTTTACAAAAAGAATACATGCAAAAAAGTTATTTTCTAGGTGGTGGCAAAACAGGAATGGCAAGAAGATTGTCATATGATGAACCAAGTCTAACTTTAACTTGTTCTCCGGCACAAAAACAAACCGAAAGATGCCATCCAGAAGAGACAAGGCCTTTAACTGTTAGAGAGTATGCCAGAATTCAAACCTTTCCAGATGATTGGGAATTTATTGGCTCTATGACAAACCAGTATAAACAAATTGGCAATGCTGTACCAGTAAATTTATCTTATGCAGTAGCAAGGAGCTTGGTCAGACTTTTAAATATTATAGAAAAAAATAAAAAATTAGCATGATCTTATTTAACCCTCTTTAGGCATTGTAATTTGCTTATTTCTTTAGCTACTAAATTTCTAAGTACTTGGTTTTTGTTGATCCCTTTTTCTTTGTCTTCTTTGGTTAAAAACCCCATCTCATCGTCGGATAGATACGCCGTCATCTGACAAGTCGGTGGGTTTTCGGATTTTGGACGTCCTAGTTTTTTATACTTAGCTAGAGTGGCCTCCAACTCCGAGATCTTGTCTAGCTTCGCCGTTTGATCATCCGCTTCTGCAAATCCCGTCGTTATTTAATTTGAAATTTGAAAGATTCTTCACGATAAGGCCTTGTTTTTAATGTATTCGATAATTTTATAATATTGCGAATAGAAGTCTTTGTACTGGGATCTCGATAAACCGTTTTGATTATAAAGCTCCGCAAAGCTCATGCCGTTTGCGATAGCGTTCTCAAATATGGCCGATCTTTTTAAGAGCACATACTCGACGTCATTTCTAAACCCAGCCCCCTTCAAGGCCTCTATAATAGTTCCTAGATCTCCATTGTTCACAACGTCCGTCACCAAAACCATCATATTCCTAGCATAGTCTTTTATTTGATTATATGTTTCTGCCGCCTTAAATACGGAGTTGATTTTAGGAGTAACCGGCATGATAACAAAATCGCACTCTTTCAGTATACTTAGTACCCCGGAAGCGACAAAGCCACCAAAGTCATAAACCGTATCGTCTGCTATCTTACAAGGATTAGAAAATACCGCTTTATCATATATTTGAGTAACTACGGAATTGTCGTTAGTCTGTAAATTTAAGCCCAGATCCTTAGCTAAACTGAAAGCCAAAGGCGTTTTTACCTACTCCACCTTTGGAATTAATTACCGCTATTCTCATAAAAATCCTTTACAAGTTTTTAAATATTATAACTTAATTTATATTAATAACTTATTATATATAGCAACTTTATATATTTAACAACTTGTAAAATAGCTCTATCGATAGCAATATGAGCCAGCCAACGCCATAAGACCAAAATGCAGTATTTATCTTGAAATAACTAATTTATTTAAATAGTTTTTTAGGTGCTATTTAAATAAATACAAAATTATTTTTTGTTTTTTAGCTTCTAAATTTTGGAATCACAGTATGTATTATTTTTTATGCTCCTGGCATCGGAGAAATAGCTATTTTTACGCTCCTACACTTAGGACAATAGTTTGGTGTACCATAACCAGCTCGACTAGTCCATTCATATTTACAATCATTACATTTACACCTATAAACTATTGTTTTATTGGTATTTTCTGCCATTTGATTTTCCTTTTAAAAAGATGTATACTATGTATAGTATAGTATAAAAAAATAAATAAAGGATTAAGATGGCTGAAAATTATAAAAAATACTCTGAAGAAGAAGCTCAAGAAATAATGGGAAAAATACTGAAGGTAGGATTTAATGGTGCAATGCTCATAGGAAAACTCGCTTGCAAAGGTATTCATTATGCAACTAGGCCAAAAAACGAAGAAGACGAATATCCTACAACAAAATTGGGGAAAATGAAGCAAATAATACACGATATTACCGAAATTCATGATAAGAATAGTGACGATTCTCATAACAATGAGTCGGAATATTCTAAGTTTAAAAAATCGCTCAATAAAACTAAAGAGGAATTAGACAAAATAAAACAAAATAGCCAAAATCGAAAAGAGGAGATACAAAAAGAAATTGATGCATATGGCTTTTTATCTGTCGCGGATTGCCTCAGTTGTCACCATAGATGGGTAGAATTAGGAAAGCAAGTGGATGCTTCATTTTGTCCTAAGTGTAAAGAAACGAATAAAAATAAAATATTAGTAAAAGAAATACATGATGCAAATGATCTATATTAGCTAATAAGCACTCAATAAATATTGTACTTTATTTGTCTAAAGAACCTTAAATTACAAACCCCATAAAATACAGCATTTCGCTCTTTAAGTTTTGCCAGGTCTTACCATTCATAAACCTTAAGCTAAAAACATACCCTTTCAAAAAGCCCTAAAACATAGCTTTCCTCTCTTTTACTATTGAAAACAATTATTTTCAAAACACTTGATCAGTAGTTCCCTATTTTTTGGTCTTTTATTGAAAGAAAGGATAAGAATTTAAGCTTAGAAAACTTAAAGTAATAAAAATGGCTTAAGAATTTACCTAAAAACAAGTAAATTCTTATCTTTTCTTAAAAAATAAATATAATTCAAAATCTATTTTTCTTTTTAACTTTTATTAGAAAACTACTCTAGCAAATTCCTAAGTATTTTTTTCTTAAATATTCCGCTTGCTCTTTTGTAATCTCTTTGCTAAGCTGAGATATATTTATTGATGAGTAAAACTCACTCCAATATAAGCTTAAATCCCAATTAGGATGAGTATTTGAATTCTTACAATCTAAAAACTTTTGTAAGTCTTTTTTGAGCCATGGCGACAAAGTATTTTCATCTAATATGATATTCTCTTCCATATTACCACCTATCTAAATTTTTATCTTTTTCTTTATCTTTTATTATTTGGGATAATTTTAGCTGCTATTTTGCTATCATCTCTTTCTTTTTACTTTTCAAGCGATGCTAATTGTAATTTTATCTTTTTTTGATTTTCTCATATTTTAAAACTATCTCAATTATAGCCATTCACCTTTTTGCTGATAAAGATTTAGTTAATAGTATAGCGAAGTTCAATGAAATTTGAAGGCAGTAATAGCTGTTTTTTTAATTGTGGCAAGTTTTATTGTGTATAATTTTGGTCGTAAATAGTATTAATTGCAGGATAGGCAATAACGCCAAATTTGTCCGACATTTTATGTCAGACTTTGGGTTATTGCCAACTCTGCGAGGCTCAGGTATAGGATAAACATAATGGAAAATAATAAGATAAAAAAAGTTTTAGAATAGAAAGCAATTTATTAAATTTGGTTGAGGCGTATTTAAAAGATAGTAAGTATAATTTTAGTGATTTGGTTAATGCTGCTATTATGAATTTTATATCTACTGGCGATATTGAGGGATCTAAAAAAATACTTTATTGTTAAGAGAAAACAACAAAGAAGTTGAACTATCAATATCTAAAAGTGAATATAAGTATTTGGTTGATTTATCTAAAAAACATGGTTTTAACTCAGCCACTAAAGAGGCTAAATTTTTATTATTAAATCTTTTAAATTCTGATAGTCCTATTTTTAATAATATTGAAATGGAGGAGTTAAGAAAATCTAACTATGAGCTTAATATGGTTGGTAGGAATATTAACCAAATGCTAAAAGTATTATATGAGCAGGATTTGAAAAATTTTAAAGTAAATTATGAAAATTTAATATCAGTAGTAAAAGTAGTAAATGACAAAATTTCTGCCGTAAGCGATAAGATAGAAAGGTATATTAAGATTTTAAATTTGAAGCTAAAGTAATATTAGATGAGAAAAAAGAATACTTGATGATGAATGGTGGCGACCCAAAAGAGTTATTACTGATTTAGAAAAAAAGGCCAAGAGTTCTTACGCATATAATAATCAACGAGGTATTTATAAAAATAGATTTAAAAGTATTATTACATATACAAAAACTCATTCAAAAAAACAAACGGAAGTCGTTATTAAATTTACTGGATCTAGATTTTATAAAATAGTTAAAATATTACCCTTTTGGGAGAAAAAAGTAAAAATCTAGTTCTTTGAAATTTTTTTGATAATTTCGCTTAATACTTTAAAATCTGCAAGCTCAGTTTTTAGTTTTTGATTTTCTTTTAGTAGATTGATCGATTGTATTGTTTGGCTGCTAAATTTATCAGTGGTTATTGCCACTTTTAAGCTGCCCTCGGTCATACCGATTTTTTCCGCCAGCTGTTTATATGTTAAATTTTGCTCTTTGCAAAATTCCTTTACGTCGGCTGCTGTCATTCGCTTTTTCTTTTCATATCTTCTACAAGAAGTTTTCTCATATAAGCATTTCTAGCTAGAAAAGTTTCATCACACTTTTCATCCAAATACGCTATTTCTTCTTGAGTAAGATAAATACTTACTTGAACAGTATTTCTCTTTTGTCTTTTTTGTCTTGCATCTCATAAGTTTTTACATTGCTGTTTTGCAAAGCTTCTTCAATGCTAATGCTCGCTCTCTTAGTCATACTTCAATATCCTTTTAATAGTTTTTATATCATATTAATATATTTAAAATTAAAAAATATAAATTAAGATTTGCTTTTTATAGCTTTTAAAAGTCTTCTACATTCGTTAAAAAAGCTCGAGTAGCTCCTTTTTTGATAAAGAGCTTTCATTATATAACTCAGTAAAAGATAGTCCATAGTTTGCAGCATTATTGACAATCTTTGAATTTTTGAAATAAAAGGTCGGAATACCTTTATATATTTTATCAAGCTCATTTTCCAAAAATTCTTCTTCCTTATCATCTTTGTAGTTGGTTACAAGAAGTATTATATTTGGATTTATTGAAATAATTTCATTTATCGATTCCACTGTTCTGATAAATGAATTATATGTTGGTAAACAAGGGATAATTACTGCATCGCAGTTTTTATAATATCTAAAACCCCGGAAGCAGAAAATCCTCTAAAGTCATATACACAATCGTCAAGATCTTTTGCTTTGTCTAGAATTTTTGCTTTGTTTGGATAGATCTGCTCGATACAAGAATTGTCATTGGATTGCAAAAAGTATCCAAAATCTTTTGCAATGCTAAAAGCAAAAGGCGTTTTGCCTACGCCGCCTTTTTGTTTATAAGAGCTATTTTAATTATATTATCCTTTTAAATTCTATAAAGATATTGTACTTTATAAAAAAATAAATATAACTATTATTGCTTTTTGTATTTATTTTTAAATTCTCTCTTAAATTACTAAAAATTGGTAAAATCAAAAATCTTATTAATTATTTTTTGATATTTTTGACAATTTTTGTTCCGGTCGATTACTTTAGTTATTGTGTAAATATTTTTTAGATTTTCCTTGAAAACCATTGCATTAGCACATTC
This sequence comes from Campylobacter concisus, assembly GCF_003048405.1. Lineage (NCBI taxonomy): Bacteria > Pseudomonadati > Campylobacterota > Epsilonproteobacteria > Campylobacterales > Campylobacteraceae > Campylobacter > Campylobacter concisus. The sequence goes on from NZ_PIQS01000008.1 coordinate 15,482, forward strand.
ATCTGTACTAAGCAATTCTATCTCTTTATTCCTCCTACCAATTATCATTTAATTTGTTAAGGGGTTTGTTAATTCCAACTTGTTTATAATCTCTTACCTTTTTCTAGTAATTGTAAAATTAAGCTCTGTTTTTTTGATTTTGTGGCTGAGGAATAATATTTGGCTTTACCTCTTCTTTAACCTCCTCCTCATCAAAATCAAAAAGACTTCTAGTCCCATACTTGTTTGTAGAGCTAGTATCTTTTTTAATGTCCTAGTAGTTTTTCTTTTATCTCTTTCATCGGATATCTCGCGTCGCTCAGATTGAGATATTCCTTGTAGATCGATAGTCCCCCCATTATCTTGTAAATTTCCAGATCCGTATTGCCCATCTCTCTTAACTTCTTCGCTTCGTCCTCGCAAAGAATATCCTTCTCCCAATACTCCTGCCTGTATAGAGCTATCGTTAGCTCCTCTAGTTTCTCCTCGTCCACTAGTCCTCTTGCTTGGATGTCGTCTATCATCCCCAAGTTCTCCAAAGCTGTCGTCCAGCGGTAAAGTATCGTTAGTCTGTGCATCCAGTCGCCTGATTGAATGTTCGAAGGTGCTGGATACGTTGATCTCATTATCTCTTGTTGCTCCACGTCCAGATGTTTCTCGATATAAGCTCTCATTCGATTGATCACTTCCTCGCTCGGCTCTATCGTATCGCAAGTCATCGCTCTCCAATTCACCCAGTCGTGATTGATTGTTATTAGTATATTGACTAACTCTTTTTTGATCTGCTCTATTTGCTCTTGATTGATCTCGTTGGATTGATTGATCTTGCTCTCCATATTCTTGATTATCAGATATAGATAATTTGAGAAGTTCATCTCCTCTTGTAATGGTGTCCACTCCATTTCCATCATATCCGTAAATCTCTTTTTGGTTATTAGCGGCCGATTGCCCTTTATCTTGTTCTGCGGATTTGATAGGATAAGGTTGTTCTTGGTATCCACGAAGTCCCAGATCTCGTTTATCGTCTCCTGAAAATTCTTCGGTGATAGTTCGTTGTAATGTGGATTTAGTATGTGAAACATTGTATATGCTCCAAGTTTATTTATTGAATGCAATTTTACTATTTTTACATAAACTATTGCATAACTGGATAGTTTTTGTCTTGAGACTAGAGCTATATATTTTCAATTTATACACGCAGTTTAATATATTTATCGTATTATATAGAAACATTTTAAGGAAATGTCTTTATAAGAAAATTCTTTAATCTTGTAGTAATGAAAAATTCGCCTATTATACTACTTGGCAAAAATAAAAATTTTTAAAATGTTTTTTAAATTTTTAATTTAGCCTTATATTTTTTACAAAAATATTTTTTTCTGGGAAAAAAATTTCTATCATAATAAAATCTGAGTCTTTTTCTGGGAAAATTAAGTAGGCAATAAGGCTAAAAAATGTAAATTCGTGTCAAAAAATAAAAAAAAGGACAAATATGGCAAGAGAGATTATAGATCTTGAAAAATCTCGTTCTACGAGTGCCAGGCTTTACAATCGGACGCAAGAGATAGTAGACAGCCAAACAGGTGAAGTAAAAACAATAGTAACAAGCTTTTTGCAAAAAGAACAGTCAAAAGATGCGTTTATAAAAGTATTTGTTGAAAACTTAGACTTTTTAGTTGAAAATCTTTCAAACAATGCCAGAACGGTTTTTTTAGTAATGATAAAAAATGTCAATTATAAAAACATCTTTAAATATGATAGTGATTTTGTCAAATACTTTGAAGAAAGAAAGATCCTAGCAAAATCAAGTGTATATCGTGCACTAAAAGAGTTAGAAGATAAGCAGGCAATTTTTAAAATCAGCGAAAATGACAAGGATAAATTTGACATCATAGGCAAAAACTCATTTATGCTCAACCCACAAATCGTAGGCAAAGGCTCAATAAAAGACCTCAAACAACTAAGGCAAACGACTGTTAAAACATTTAATTTCGAAACACTTGAGATGACAAAAGAAATTTTAACTGATGCAGCCTATGATGGATTTGACAAGGTTTTAGCAGCCCCCAATGATTTTCAGATCGATAGCGTAAAACAGATTCAACATTCGGCAAATAAGAGTGAAACTGAGATCGTGATATCAAAAAAACACGATGAAGAACCAGCAGAGGTCAAACCAGAAGCCATTGAGGTAAAATCTGAAAGAGTAAATGAAGCAGCAAGCGGCGTAGAGAGCGATATTGCTGATATTATGAAATTTGTTGGAGCGTTTAAGGGTGATTTTAAAGGTGATGCTAAGTCACTTAGGGCTGCTAAATCAGACGAACTAAACCAAAGGGATGAATAATGAAAGTCTTTTTTGACCTAAATATTATTATTGATATTATTGATACTGATAGAGCAAATAACCAAAAAGCTGTTGCACTCATGCAAAATTTAATGCGAAATGGCACTGACATTGTTATTAGCGAAGATAGTATTAGCACACTTTATTACAATTTACGTCATTCAAAGCAAAAACAGCTTATATTGCTTGACTTTCTAGAAGTGATAACTCAAAAATGGCAGCTAGCAAGCTTTGGTGTCGAAACAATAAAGAAGGCTATAAAGTACTCTAGAAATTCTAACGCTGACTTGGAGGATGCATTGCAATACTTTTGTGCAGATAAAGAAGGCTGCGAAGTTATATACACGTGCGATAAAAACTTCCCAAAAATTGCTATTGCTGTAAAAAATTATGATTAATTATAATTTCTTGGGAAAAATTTTGCTAGTGTGGTTAAATTTTTCCCACACAGAAAACCATTTTTCCCGGGCATGGGAAAATATAAAATGGCTACGGTCCACGAAATTACCGCACTTTAAGACCATTTTTTATAACGTTTTCCCTTCTTATTCTTTTCTTTTTGCCGGAACCAAAAATAAGGTAAATCAAAAGTAAATAACTTTTGAACTTTTATAATTGTGCTATTAATTTTTTGCAAGCAAAAAATTCGCACAAAAATAAAACACCAAAAAAGAAAGACTATTATCATTGGTTTATTTTATGGTCTTTGATTTTTCTTTAATGTAGTGTTTGTTTCTTTTTTTGGGAAAAAATTTTATATAAGATCAAATTTTGTGTTTTTTTGGAAGATTTTTTATTTCATTAAGAGATAATATTTGTGTTGTTGATTATATTTTTACAAGATTATAGAAATAAGTTCAAAGTTTTTATTAAATTTATAAAAACGTATTGTAAAGGAGGATATAGAAACTTAGTATAATAACAAAGAAAAATTTGTTTATTGTAAATTTTATAATATTATTTAAATATGATAATAATATTATGAATATATTAGAATAATATTTTATTATTATGAATATGATAGGTTTTTAATATGCCAAGGAAAAGAAAAAAAATTTATATTGATGTGCCCTACTCTCTAAAAAATACTGCAAAAACAATGGGAACTATGTGGGATAGTGACGAAAAAAGATGGTTTATTTATGATACTTTTGATTTTGAGGCATTAGTAAAGTTACTTGAAGAAAATAAAAAAGAAGGAGCTAATAAAAAAACTGTATTATCAGATGGTATTACAAAATTCAAAGTGCCCTATTCTCAAAAATATCAAATTGATATTTTTGACGTATCTTCAAAATTCAAAGATGCATTAAATGCAGCCGGGCTTGAAGTAGACACACCGATAATGGATGGGATTTTACGACGTGTTAGAGTAGATGGTGATAAGGGTGCGCAAAAAAGTGGTGCATATGTTGGTTATATTGACGGGATACCAGCTGGGTTTATACAAAATTTTAAAAGCGGGTTTATTAGTAACTGGAAATATGAGAAATTAGACGTAGCACCTTATTCCGATGAACTTATTTGTAGTAAAAAAAATCAGAATTTATCAAAAGGCAATACAGACTTTATTCAAAAGCAGTCACAAAGGGATAAGGACTTAGAAGAGGAATATAAAAAAACAGCTAAAATTTTATATGACGAGTTTTTAGCTGCAAAATTTGCTGTTTTAGACCATGGCTACTTTGTTAAGAAAAGAGTATATAAAAATTATGGGTTGAAACAGGATAGATTTGGAAATCTTCTTATGCCACTTTTTGATATCAATGAAAAATTTTGGTCGCTTCAACGGATATTTCCAAATGGAAATAAGATGATAGGCGCCCTACTTTCAAATGAGCAAAAGAAAAATGGTGAAAAGCTTCTTGCTAAGAAGCGAGGAAATTTTTTTATTATAAGTGACGATATGGATCTTTATAACAAAAATTCAGCTAAACTTAATATTGAGGCTTTATTAAAATATAATAAAATTTATATATGTGAAGGTTTCGCTACTGCAGCAAGCGTTCATGAAGCTTGTAAGATGCCTGTAATAGTTGGACTTGATGTGGGCAATTTAGAATTTGTAGTTCAAAATTTTTCTACAAGGTTTTGCAATATACATATCATAATTGCTGCTGATAATGATGTCAAAAAAGAAAAAGAGAGTGGGTTTAATATTGGAAAAGAAAAGGCAATGCAGATTAAAAATAATTTTAAAAATGTAAGTATCTGTATCCCAAATTTTAATGATAAAGAAATTTACAGTGGATATAGTGACTTTAATGATTTGTATAACAGCAGAGGAATTGACGAAGTAGGGCGTCAATTAGAAATATTATTATAGTATCTAAAATATATTTATGTAATATTATTTTTATATGATTTAGATATTATAATAATAGTATCTAAATCATAATGCTTTTATCTCGATTTGAAAATTATGTATTGCCTGCTAATAAATACCTATTTTTATTTTTGTATAGAGGGTTGCTAGTTAATTATATCTTTTATGATAGCAGAATAAGTGTTCTTAAATTTGTGTTTTATGTGTTGATATTTATAATTTTTATCTATATTTTAACTAAAGAGATTATATGAAATAAATATTATAATAATATGATAATAATATTTATATAAAAATATATAAATATGAAAAAGATATTTTTATGATATAATCTCATAAAAAGAAAAGGATTAAAAATGGTAATATCTATCGTAAATGAAAAAGGTGGTAGCGGCAAAACTACGCTTGCTGTAAATTTAGCAGCTAGGTTATCAGAGGATGGAGATAATGTCCTTTTAATAGATGCTGATCCGCAACGTTCAACCGAGGTTTTTTCAGATATTAGAAGCCAGTCAAATTTAAAACCGCTCTTTTCAAGTGTGTCAAAAACAGGTGTTAGCTTGGGTGATGAGATAAAGCGTATGCGGGATAACTTTGACTCTATCGTAGTCGATACTGGTGGGCGTGATAGTAAGGAGATGCGTAAGGCTATGTTGTCATCAAATGTACTTATAATACCAACCATACCTTCACAGTACGATGTGAGTGTTCTTGATCGCATGCTTGATCTTAGTAGTGAAGCGAAAGAGTTAAATGAGAAATTGCTTACACTTATACTTGTAAACCGAGTTTCTCCAAATCCTTTTTTGGCAAAAGAGCTTGAAAGTATGCGTGAATACATCGATGATGCAAAAAAGGAGCGAAATTTAAGTGATGTCTTTTTATTAAACTCTGTTATTTACGAAAGACAAGCTTATAGAAAAACGGTTTCAAATGGCAATAGTTTAAGCGAATTTTGCAAAAATGGGGATAGGGCGCTTGAAGATTTCGAAAGTTTTTATGCCGAGCTATTACAAGTTGTAAAAGAAAATATTAAGGATTAAAAAATGGGTTTTAAAAAAGTAAATACAACTCCAGCTACTAGTGAAGAAAATTTTATAAATCAAGCAAGAGGAGAAACATCAGAAGCAAAAAAACCTAAAAATTTAAAACGAGATAAGTCATTTTTACTTTATTTTACGCAAGATGAATTTGATCGTGTAAAGATAGAAGCGGAAAAAATTGGAATGGGTATAAATCAATACATTCGCTTTAAAATTTTTATCTAGTATTATATAAATACTATAATGATATTATATTAATATTATAATTATATTAATATAATATCATTTAAAAAAGCTCATGAGCTTAAGCTTGAGATTGTAAACTAAAATCTTTAACGCTATGCGAGTATTATTTTATTGTAAAACAAGTATTTAACAGTTGTATCTACATCTATTGTAACGGCTCTAGCATCATTTATATATTTAAATCGTTTCATTTTCTGAAATATTTTATATAAAAATTCTTTTTTCTCATTATATTTTAATATTTAATTAAGATTAACTCTTTTATAATATCATTAAATTATTTTTTAAATACAACTATTAAATCATTCCAAGGAAGGACAGATGAGAGCTATCTTATCTTTATGCATGGTATGTGCATTGCTATTTGCTAGTGAAATTAGCCAAAAAAATGAGTTAAACAACGAAGAGATTAGAGCTAACATAGCAAGTTCATTTAATGAAAGCTCCAATATAAATTTGCTTAACGAAAAATCCACTTTAGAAGGCAAGCTAAATTTAAACGAAACTCCATGCTTTAAAATAGATAGTATATTGCTGCTACATGATAATGAGATAACTAGTTTTAATGCTAATAGCAGTGCCGATAAGGCTATAATAAGAAAAGCTTATAAAGATAACTACTCTAAATTTAATTCTATCTTACAGAATACTTTAAGTAAATTCGAGTTTAGATCAGGCAGTTGCATTGGTAAAAATTCAATCAATCTAATAATCAATTCATTTAATAATGAAATCATAAAAGAGGGCTTTATAACTTCAAGTGTGAGCCTAGTTACAAAGAGTCTAAAAGATGCCAAGCTAGAGTTTGTGATAAATCTTGGTCTAATAGATGATATAAGTATCAATGAGCTTGACACTCAAAGAAATAGAGCGAGCCTCTTTACCGCATTTGGTGAGTACTCTCATAAAAACAAACTAGCAAATATAAGAGATATTGAACAAGCACTTGAGTCACTGCAAAACGTCTCAAAAGATGATGTTAGCATCAAATTTCTACCTTCAAATAGAGCCGGCTTTTCAAATATAGTGATCGCTAGAGCTCAAAGCTTTCCACTTAAAGCTGCCATCAGCCTTGATAGCCTTGGCTCAAAACAAAGCGGTAAATATCAAGCAATGGTAAATTTAAGCACCCTAAATTTACTTGGATTTAACGAAATTTTTAGCTTCTCACGAGGCAAGGATGTACTTAAAAAATATAAAGTTACAAATAAATTTAATGGCGTAAGTGATCACGGTGCTTCAAATAACTACTATTACGGCTTTAGCATTCCATTTGGTTATTTTATGCTTGAATATGAAAAGAGCAAATATGACTATGCCTAGATCATAAATGCAGCCTACAATCTTTACACATATAAAGGCAGAAGCGAGAGCGACTCACTAAGCCTTGCTTATACATTTTATAGGGATTCAAATTTTAAAAATAGCGCCTATGTAAAGCTATTTAAGAGAAAAAATAAAAACTACCTAGAAGACTACGAGCTAGATAACCAAGCTAGAAGAAATGCTGGATATGAGATAGGTGTAAGATCAAGTTGGAATTCATACAACCAAGCTTTTAGCGCTAGGCTAGCTTATAAAAAGGGCACCGGGATATTTAACTCACAGCCTGATCCTTTAGAGGATAGCGGCGAAGCTACATCAAGATTTGCGCTAATAAATTTAAACCTAAACTACAAATATAAATTTGAAATCCCACTAAGCTACGATCTAAATATCAACGCAAGATATGGTTTAAACAAACTAAGCTTGCAAGATAAATTTAGCATCGGTGGATATTACAGTGTTAGAGGGTTTGACGGCGAGAGCTCACTTGTTGGGAACCACGGAGTGATCATGAGAAATACCCTCTCATATAGCTACTATAAAAATAACTCTATCTATGCTGGAGTTGATACTGGTATGGTAAGAGCGACAAGTAGTGGCATCAAGGATGAAAACACCCTTGCAGGATATGCCTTTGGTCTAAAAGGACATATAAAAGCATATAACCGTCTAAACTACGACATCTCTATCTCTAAGCCTCTTTATAAACCAAAGAGCTTTGAAACAAAATCAACAAACATCAACTTTATTCTAAGCTATGAATTTTAAGGATAAAATATGCTAAAGAACAATCAAATTTCAAATGCACAAAAGCCTAGTCTTTTAACAATGGGCTTAAATTTCTACATAAGTCTTTCTTTACTACTTGGTACTATACCAGCTCTAGCAAATGAGCCAAGCATCATAGCTGACCCAGGTGCTAGCAACCGCCCTGATATACTAAAAGCCCCTAATGAGACGCTAATAATAAACATCACAAACCCTGATAGCAAGGGCGTCTCTATGAACGAATATAACAGGTTTAATACGCCTTCAACAGGCACTATCCTTAATAACTCTAATAAAAACATAGATACTAAGATAGCTGGCCAGATAGAAGCAAACTATAGGCTAAATAAAGAGGCGAGCCTTATCATAAACAAGGTAAATTCAGCTGAGAAATCATCTCTAAAAGGAAATTTAGAGGTAGCCGGAAGTAGAGCTGACGTGGTCATAGCAAACCCAAATGGCATAAGTGTAGATGGTCTAAATATGATCAACTCTCGCTCACTAACACTAACAACAGGCAATATCAATAAACTAAGCCCTAAAGAGATAGAGCTAATATCTGATAAATCAATCGACATCATAGGGGATGGCCTAAACGATAAGAGCAGCGACTATACTAATGTGATCTCAAATGCTATAAATATAAACTCAAATATCCACGCAAATGAGTTAAATATTATCGGTGAAAAAGAGGTAGCTTCAAGTAGTGGCAAACTATATAACGACGTAAAAGCTAAAAATCAAGAAAATAGCTTTAGCCTAGATAGTAGCGCGATTGGCGGCATGTATGCTAATAAAATCAAACTAGTTGGAACAAGTAATGGAGTAGGCGTAAACAATAACGGCCTAGTAATAGCAAATAACAACATAGAGATAAGCCTTGATGGTGACATAGTTAATGCCGGTGCTATCGCTTCTAACAAAGAGGCTAGGATTGAGGCAAATACTATAACAAACAAAGATGAAGCGCTAATAGCAGCCAAAGAGAACCTTAATATAAAAGCAGACACTCTAGTAAATACTTCAAGTCAAATTTATGCTAAAGATATAAACGTAGAAGCTAAAAAGCTAGTAAATAACTCAAGCTCGCAGGCTAGGGTAGATACAGTACGTAGTCAAGGCACTATGTACCTTAATAAAGAGGGAGTAAACAGATATAAGCTTGGTGTAAATTTAAAAGAGCTAAAAGAGAAAATAAGCGCTAAACTAGCCAAGAAGCTGGGCAAAGATATAAGTGAGCTAGATGAAAAAGAGGTAAATGAGTTAGTATTAAAAGAGGCTGCAAATAAAGATGGTGCTCTTTATGCGCTAAATTTACACAAAGACTCACACCTAGTAGGCACTAGCCAAAAGATATTTCATAACCTCAGACTAGATTATGATACAAATGAAGTAGTGGTAGATACTAGAAGGGCTGAAAAAAACGAGCAAAAAAGAACTATCACATATAGTATAGTTAAGGATGTGCTAAACGAAGAGGACAAAGCAAATTTTATCCCAGGTAGCATAATAGCCAACAGCGATATAAATTTAAACGTAAATGATATATTAAACGATAAGGGTGTTATCTATGCTGGAGGAGATCTCAGGCTAAATAGTGATAGTGTAGAAAACATAGCCCTAATGCTGAATAACCACGTAAATAGCTATAGCGTTTATAAGTGGAAAGAGAAAAAGAAGTGGTATAGAGGAAGAGGTTGGAAAACCAAAGGCGGAACGGGAAAATTTTTCAGTTTCTCATACACAGATGTTGGCTTGCCAGCAGTTTTTGCAGCGGGCAATAACATAGTAGGAAGCACGCAGGACTTTTCAAACTACGCACTAAATGATGATATAAAACTAGCAAATGTTGATCTAGATAAATTCTCTGAGCCAATATTTAATAGCCCAATAATAAAAAACCTAAATAGAAGGGTAAAAAATCAAGGGTATTACTACAGCCTTGATAGCATAAACTCTGCTTATATAGCAAACATCCTTGACGCTTTATATGAAGCAAGAAACGAGAGCATAAGTAAATTTAAAAAAGAGGCCAAAGATAAAAACGTAAAAGCTTCAGCTCTAGTAATGGCTAACAACATAGACCTAGACGCCAAAGGCAACATAAGCCTAGCTGGCAGCGTAGTGGCTGATAGTCTAAATTTAAATGCAGATAAAAAGATAAAGCTAAAAGGCGCAGATCTAGCAGCTAGCGGCGATGCCAACATTGCGGCCAATGATATAGAGATAGATAGCTCTGATCTAAAATCTAAAAATTTAAGCTTAAATGTAAATAATAATATAAATTTAGATCAAAGCAAGTCTCAGTTTAGCAAAGTCTCTAACCTAGAAGCTACAAACGATATAAATTTACAAGCTGGCAATGATATAAAAGTCTCTGGCTCAAATTTAGATGCGAGTGGTGATATAAATTTAAACTCAGGCAACGATATAGAGATAAAAGCAGATGAGTTTAGCTACACACACCATGTAAGCTCTAAAGGGATGAAATTTGATGAGAGTGTAAAAAGAGTAAGCGCTGCAAATTTAGACGCTAAGGATATAAATTTAAATGCTAAAAATGCTCTTTTAGTTTCATCAACTCATCTAAACGCACTAAAAGATATAAATTTGAATGCTAGTGATATCATACTAGCAGCACAGTCAAACACTAGCGAGGCAACAGCTATAAATAGCTCTAAGTCGCTCCTTTCTAAAAAGCAAACCATAGATAGTGCCGTAAGCTCAGAGGTAGTAAGCACTACTCTAAACTCTGGTAATAATATAAATTTAAACTCAGCTAATGATATATATCTAGTATCATCTAAGCTAAAATCAGACAAAGATATAAATTTAAACTCAAACAACAATATCCTCTTTGAAAATGGCTACAACGTAGAGGCTAGCTCTCATGCTTCTAAAAAGAGCAAAATATCTTTAAATCCAAACGCCTTTTATAAGAGTAGCTTTGACCTTGTGGCAAATGGCAGTAAAAAGGCAGTTTATAGCACTATAGACTCTGGCAATGATATAAATTTAAATGCCAAAAGTGCTCTTAGCCTAAAAGGTGCAAACCTAAACTCTAGTAGTGATATAAATTTAAACGCAGAGCTTATAACTATATCAAACACTAATGATGAAAGCTATCATAAAGAGGAGCATAAGAGTAGTAGGATAGGTATCTTAAAGCCTAATGAAGTGCTAAAAGATATCGTTGTCGATCTAAAAAGAAAGCTAAACCCTCTAAAAGAAACAAAAGATAAATTTAGCTCACTTAGCACACCTACATTTGTAATAGGAAAAACATCTACCAAATTTGAAAGCAATAGCCTAGAAGCTAAAGCCTCTAACATAAAAGCTGGCAATAATATAAATATCAATGCCAATAAAGATATAAACATAGTAGCTTCAAATGTAGATGCTAAAGAGAACTTAAATTTAAAGGCCAATGAAGCGATAGAAATTTCATCGACAAATAGCATCTCTAATGCCAAGTCAGAATCAACCGCAAGAAAAATCCTTGGCAAGCAAAGCGCGTCAGCTAGCTCAACAAATGAAGAGGTTGTTAGCTCAAATTTAAACGCCAAAAACATAAATATAGCTTCAAACCAAGATACTACACTCTCAGGTTCACATATCAGCGCAGATGAGAGCCTAGATATAAAAGCTGATAATATAAATTTACTACCAGCGTCATATAGCTTAGAGAGCTCATCTAAATTTAAAGACTCGGGCTTTGGTGATCTAATGAAATCAAATGGCGAAGAGAGTAGTTCAAACTATAACCTTGCCATAAGTACACTATCGGCAAAAGATATAAGTCTAAACTCAAATACAATAAACGCCCTAGCTTCTATCATAGAGGCTGCTAATGTAGATGTGAATACAAAGCTTTTAAATTTAGTCTCAGCAAAGAGCACATCTGTAAATACAAGTCTAAGCAATAACGCAGGAGTTTTAACGGCTACCGTAAAAAATAAAGGCAAGATAGAAGAGGTAGAGATCCCAGCTATCATCAAAGTAAAAGACAAATTTACACTAAATGGCAAGGATATAACTAATAAACTAGATGCCACAACCTTTAAAGCGATAAACGACTCTTTAAACTCAGACGAATTTAAAGAAGGAGTCATAAGAGAGCTAAGATCAAACTCAAATACCCCAATAGATGAAGAGACAATAAATCAAGTAAAAGCAGTCCTAAATTCTAAAGAATGGGAAGATAAGACAACTACTCTTAGCGGAATGGGAGCGTTAATAATAACAGCCGTCGTTACATTCCTAACGGCAGGAGCCGGAACAGGAGCTGCTGCAGCCGGAGCACTCGGGGCTGCTGCTAGCTCAACCGCAGGCGCAGCGATATCAGCGATGACAACAGCTGTCATAGCAAACTCAACAGTCCAACTAACAAACAATCTCTTATCTCATGGCAAGGTTAAATTTGATACATCATCCCTCGCCAAATCAGCCATCAGTGCAGGGGTAGGCTCATATGTTAGTAACTACATATCAAGCATAAGCACTCTAAGTAATACCAATATCATAAATACACCAACTTATACTTTCTCATATGCAGACCTACTAAGCTCCACATCAAACGCAGCAATAAACTCTGCCATCTATAAAACAAACTTTAAAGATGCACTACTATCAAATTTAATCTCTAAAGCAACAGATAATGCTTACAAGGCAGTAGGAAACTATTCAAGTAGTGAATCAAATATAAACTCTAATGCATTATTTAAAGAATCAGGTCTAGGTAAGATAGCTCTTCACTCAGCTGTAGGAGCACTCTCAGCAAAGCTATCTCATGAAAACGTTGCGGCCGGTGCATTAAGCGGGGCAGTAAATGAAGCAATCTCTTCCGCATTACATAAAGATACATCAAATATGAGTACTAAAGAGATAGAAGCTTATAACAACAAACGCCTACTAGCCTCTCAGCTAATAGGCATAATAGCTGGAGGTATCGCAAACGGCGATAAAGGAGCAAACGCAGGATACAAAATAACCACAAGCGCAGATACTTATAATAGACAGCTTCATCAAAGAGAGATAGACTTTATAAACAATAAAAACAATATAGCAAGCTTTAAATCAAAGCTTCAAACTACAACAAATAAAATTTATAGCGACGATGAAGCAAAATCTATACTAGCAAAAGCAGCACTATCTCTAACAGATAGATCATTTAACGAAGCATATAGACAAAGTCTAAGCTCAAATGATCTATATAATATAGAGCTAGCAACAAATTTCATAAAGCAAAGTAGCTTTTACAATACAACTCTAGATAATACAAATGCCTTTAATCCAAATAAGAAACAATATGAGGATAGGTATATCTATCTAGATAGTTTTACTAACAATAGAGAATTCTATGACAAAAATCTAAAAGTAGATACAAAGCTTAGTAATGATATAGCAAACTTTGCAACAGGGTTTGCAAAAGGTGGAATAAATCTTGTAAAAGATACAATAACGGGAGTTTATTACCTAGTAACAGATACAAAAGAGACAGCTAAAGGCATAGCAAATACTCTCTCAAATGCAGATACGCACATTTATAACGGCTTTATGAAAAGCGAACTAGATACGGTATTAGGTGACTATGAGAGTGTAACTGCAAGGGACCTTGAATTTATAGCTGGGCTTACTGCTCCTGGTGCTATTACAAACAAAGCCGGGAAAGCAGCTTGGGATAAGGTTGGTAAAAAGTCTAGTGAGGTAACTAGTGATGTTACTAAAATAGATAAACCAACTTCTAACACAAATATAAAACACAATGGAAATAGTGGTAATGATGGGGTTGGGAAAAATGACATACAAAAATTAAACAATAATGATAATACAATGATTGCAACCTCAAAAGGAGTCGTTGTATCATCTAACACATTGGCTAAACAAGGAAGTTCAAATTTGGTTGGAGATTTTACAAAACTAGAAGGAGCAACAGTGGATGAAATTATTTCAAGAGTTCCAAAAGATTGGAAAATGTTGGCACAAAAAAATGGAAATGGTATAAGATTTATTGACGAGGCTGGTATTGAAAGAATTAGAATTCACGGACCTGATCCAAAAGCCCCAATTGGAACAAATTCAAATTCTGGTTGGATATTAAGAATACAAGATAAAAATAAAAATTACTTAGATAATTTTGGAAATATTGGTGGCTATAAGGCTAATGAAACGCACATACCAATTTATGGAAATCCTATTTTGGAGAAATAAAATGCTAGTAGAAAAGGGATATTTTTTATTAAATTTATGCAGAATAGCTTCTTTATGGCATCAAGATAAGTATTTGGTTAATCCATCTACAGATAAATATGAAACAGTAGAAGACTTGGTGCAAGATATATATAACGCTTGCGAATATGCGTTATATCCTAGAAATAAAATATATTTTTCAAAGCGAGAGCTAGAAATCATAAGCCACTTCAAATCATTTATGGATAAAAATTTTGGCATAGATTTTTGGAATGAAATAGAAAAAATAGATAATAAAACTTTAGTTTATTCAAACAAAACTTGGATAAAAGCAAGAGAATTTGCCGGTGAAATCATAAAAAGATTTGGTTTTAGTATAGAAAATTTTAATTATGAAAACTTTTAACCACTTTTGCAAGAAATTTTTGAAGATGATCTAAATTTTAGAGAGAAAGAGAAGAGATATTGTTTTGCGTTCAGAAATTATGTAGTTGAGTTTGCTGGTTTTATCGATTTTAAAATTTATAAAAGCGAATTTAGAAAAATCTTTAACGACTATCAAGATCCAAGTATCAAAGCTACCGGAGTAGATACACAAGTAGATGGTTACGTGGTTTGTCCGCATTGCTACAACGCAGAGCAGGTAAGTGCAGAACTAGGTGTCATAAAGTGCAAAAAATGTCAGCAAGAATATAACAACCCACTTGCTAAAATTTGTCCAAGTGGGATAGAAGTGTTAGATGAATAGCTAGTAATAATTGTTATAGTTGCATACTTCAGCAGAAAACCTGAAATTTGGGGTAAAACAACTGGTAGTATGGATACTTGGAATTTGCAAGGCATGAAGCATTTGAAAGATATTTTAAATTCTAATATTGAATTTAAGAAAGTTACAAATAGTAAAGGTATAACATTTTTGGAAAAAAGATTACCAGATGGCCGTGGTATTAGACTAGAATTAAATGGAAAATTTAAAGGTTTTATAGATTGATGGAAATATTAGAATTGTTATTAGATAAAGTAAAATTAGAAAATTGCTTAAATTTAACAAAAGTATTGATAGAAAATTCTGAGGAAATATTAAATGTAAATTCCACTATTTATCCTAATTTATCAAAAGAAAATTATAAAAATTTTAGATTTGATGAAACACAAAATGGGTATATAT
>NZ_PIQS01000009.1 GCF_003048405.1 Campylobacter concisus
AAGGTGGATGTCATAAGTTCGAGTCTTATAGCGACCACCATTTTAGGTGCAGCGGTAGTTCAGTTGGTTAGAATGCCGCCCTGTCACGGCGGAGGTCGCGGGTTCGAGCCCCGTCCGCTGCGCCATCTTTTATTCTTTAACTTCCATTTTTCCAGTTATTGTTATTCTTAAAAATAGTGCATTTTATTAAAAATTTATGTTTTAAAATTTTACATATAAAATAAATTGAAAAATAAAATCTAATTTATCGCTACTAAATCGCATATATTTAAAAATAAATCTTTTCTAAAATTTCTAAATAATTGATACAAGACAAATCAAAATTAATATTTTTATCTCTAAGTTATCAAAAAATCAATATAATCGTAAAAATTTAATAAGGGAAATTTATGGCATTTGAAAATGTATTAAAAGCGATTGAAGATATAAAAAATGGCAAAATGGTAATTATGGTCGATGACGAGGACCGTGAGAATGAAGGAGACTTGGTCTTTTCAGCGGCAAGCAGCGATATGCAAAAGGTAAATTTTGCGATCACTCATGCAAAAGGTGTGCTTTGCCTTGCAATGGATGAAGCAAACGCAAAAAGACTTGATTTGCCACTAATGGTTTCTAAAAATACATCCAGCCACGAAACTGCATTTACTGTCACAATTGACGCAAAGGAAGCAACGACAGGCGTAAGTGCTTATGAGCGTGATATGACGATTAGACTTGCTGCTAGTACTGATTCGGTGCCTGAAAATTTTGTAAGGCCTGGGCATATATTTCCGCTTATTGCAAAAAAAGGCGGCGTCCTCGTTCGTACAGGTCACACTGAAGGATCAGTTGATCTTTGCAAACTTGCTGGCGTTAGTCCAATGGCAGCGATTTGCGAGATCGTAAAAGAAGATGGCACAATGGCAAGACGTGATTATTTGGAGGAATTCTGTAAAAAATTTGACCTAAATATGATAAGCGTTTCTGAATTAGTAGAATACAGACTTAGCCACGAAAGCTTAATAGAAGTTTCGCCCGCAAAGAGTGTAAAAATCTGTGGTTTTGAAGCAAAAAGATATGACATAAAAGATCACGAAAATAAAAATCACGCTGCCTATGTTTTTGGAGAGATAAAAGCGCAAACTAATGTAAAATTTCAAAAAATAAGCAAAGACCATGAACTTTTAAGCGGAGATAAATTTGATAATTTATTAAAGTCGTTGGATTTTTTAAATAAAAATGGCGGAGTGTTACTATTTTTAGACAGCAATAAAAGCGATGCAAGCTCACAAAAAGATTATGGCATTGGGGCACAAATTTTAAAGTATTTTGGCATAAACGAAATTGAGCTTTTAAGCTCAAATAAAAATAAAGAATTTGTAAGCCTTGCAGGTTTTGGTCTTGATATAAAAGGCTATAAAGAAATTTAAATAGATAGCCTTTTTACGCTTTTTATTTAACGCGGATATTAATCATCCTAATAGCAAAATTCTTCACTTGGAAAAATTTTGTCTTTTACATCATTTGCGTAGGATTGCACACTCTTTCTTACAATATCCGCTCCATCAAGATAGCGTTTTACAAATTTTGGTTTAAAGTCTTCAAAAAATCCAAGCATATCAGACCATACAAGCACTTGCCCATCGACATTTACCCCAGATCCGATACCAATAACTGGTATATGAACTTGCTTTGTTATCTCGCTAGCCACGCTACTCATCGTACCCTCAAGCAAGATACCAAACGCTCCAGCTTGCTCAAACGCCAAAGCCTCTTCAATTAATTCTTTTGCCTCGATCTCGCTTCTGCCTTTTATCTTATAGCCACCTTCAAATTTATAAAACTGAGGCTTTAAGCCAATGTGAGCCATAACGTTTATGCCCTCTTCACAAAGGCGCTTCACTAAATTTACTTGGTGCATGCCAACTTCGAGCTTTACCGCATCGGCATTTGTCTGTTTGAAAAATTTCATCGCATTTTTTATCACTTGCTTTTCATTTGTATAGCTGCCAAATGGCATATCAGCCATGATAAAAGTATTTTTAGCCCCGTTACAAACGGCCTTTGTATGATAAAGCATGGTATTCATGTCTGCACCTATCGTGCTTTCTTGCATATTAAAACTCATATTTAAGCTATCGCCAACCAAAATAATATCAGCATAATCATCAAAAAGCTTAGCAAATAACGCATCATAGGCAGTTATCATTACAATAGGCTCAATGCCTTTTTTGTTTTTTATATCATTTATGCTTAGTTTTTTCTTCTGAGTTTTTTCATTTTTCATTGCAAGCTCCAAGGATTTTTAGCTAAAGGCTAACAATTTTATCAAATTTTTGCTACAATTACGCCAATTTCTTAAGGATATAAAAATGGGTATATTAAAAAGGCTTGAAATAGATTACTCTTATGATATAGTTGAAGAATTTTTATCTCACTATGCTTTAATGTGCGATTTACTCGAGCCTTTGATAATAAATTTAGGAAGAGCTGATAAATATAAAGATAGCATCCTAGAGCTTACTAGGATTTTTCATAATATTAAATCAGCAGCAGGATTCATGCATCTTGATCCGATATTAAAGCTTACAACTTTAGCTGAAGAGATAACTCAAGAGGCAAGAAGTCTAAAAGGGCCAGCAAATGATAAATTTATAGATTGGTTGCTACTTATTAGCGATCAGTTTAATAAATATAAAGATGACGTCGAGAACGATTTTGAATATTTTAGCGTTCTTGAACCAAAAATCATTGATGTGCCTACAAAACTTAACTAAATAATTCACTAACCATTTTATTTTTTGGGAGCGACTTGGCTTCGACAGGAGCAGAGTGTGTACGGTGGCACGTCGCTTTGAGCAAAGCGTAAAAAGCTCAAATTAAATTTAAACGCAAACAACGTTAATTTCGCTCCTGCTTACGCTAAAGCTGCGTAAGTTCAGTTGAGCCTTGCTTAGTCTAATTCTAGCTAGGACAAAAGCAAGTAATTTAGCTAGAGTAGGCTCGCAAAGTGACTGCTTGCTAGCTGAAATTTTAGTCTTAGTCTAAATTTTGGTTTTGGAAAGTGAGCCTTTTTAGATGAAATTTTCACTTTTGCTAAGCGTGTAGAGGCTGTATGCATTTTGTTTTTGGACAGGGGTTCGATCCCCCTCGCTTCCACCATTTTTATCTAAAAATACAAATAAAAATTTTATTAAATAGCTTAAATTAAAAAAGCTCTTCTGACTCGAAATAATTTTGTGAAATATTTCGCTCTTTTTCATTGGTATTTACATGAAGCACATAATAGCCTATCTGCGTGTTGCTAGCATCTATTAGCGGTACCACGCAAAAGTAGTGTGTTTTATAAACGTAAAATTCATATTCTTTAAAATTAATATCACGCAAAAAACCTACTATGTTTAAATTTGCACTGCTTAAATTTTCGATGTAATAATCATTTAAAATTTGATCACTTGGAATGCTTTTACGAGATGGCATCTTGTCTTTAGCTAAAAGAACAAATAGATCAATTCCTTGCTTTTTAAAATAATTTCCAAGTGAGTCAAAATTTAACAAAACCTCGATGTTGCCAATAATTTTACCATCACGTATTACGTTTGAGACAGCCCTTATATGCGTTCCAGCATACCACGCCTCGATGCCGACCATGGGCTTGTTTTGATGCCTTGACTCTTGCACTAAAAACCTACTACTAGCGATCATATCGCCATATCTGTTTAGATCCCAACTCCTTACATAGCTTTTTAGATCTTTATCATAAATATGAAGCTTAATGTTGTTATACATCGATGCTGCGCCAAGGGTTTTGGTTAAATTTTCGATATTTTTTATACATTCATCGCGGCTTTGCCCTAGCAAGCACATTTGTATAGACTCATTTTGAGCAAGCAGGATAGAGATCGCCATTGATGAAAATTTCTCATCATCTATACTTTTATTAAGCTGTTTTACCTGGTAATCGAAAAAGACTCGCATATTATTTTGCATCTTTTCAGCCATATAAGAGCTGTAAAGAAAGTAAAAAAGCCCTCCAAGTACTATGATAAAGATAAAAACGATATAGAAATTAAGATATTTTTTATATTTATTCAAAACTAGCCCTTAACTTTTCTTCTAAAAATTTTGCAAATTTCTTAAATTCTGGCAACACAAGCTCACTTTTTCTTTTTGGATTAGCCCAAACGCTATCTGGGAAAAATGCGTCATCACTAAATCTAGCAATAACATGAATATGCACGTGTGGCACGTAGTTTCCAAAGCTTGCAATGTTTATTTTGGTTGGTTTATAAAACTCAAGCATCGCCTTTTCAGCTACTAGCATCGCTTCAAATAGCCTTGCCCTACTCGCTTCATCGCAATCGCTTAGCTCACGAAATGGCTTAATGGTAAAAATTTTTATCCATGGAAGTTCGTTGTCTTCACGCTCGATTTTTATAAATTTATCTTCATAGATCATATTTGTTCCTATTTTTTATACAAAATTTCTCTCTCTTAAAAGCGTATAAAGCTTGATAGTCGAGATAAAAAATGTCACAATCGCCGGTCCAAGGATCACACCCCAAAACCCAAATGTCGTGATACCTGCGAGCATCGCAAAGAATATAAGAAGTTCATTTATCTTTGTTGGTATTTTGACTAGCTTTGAGTTTATAAATTTAATAACAAGTGGCTTTAAAAGCGTATCAGCTGCAAATGAGATCACTACGATCGTATAAATTGCGATAGTTATCGCTGCTGCTGTGTTGCCATTTGCAAACTCATAAATGCTAATAGGCGCCCACGCCAAAATACCGCCAACAACTGGGATTAGTGAAGCAAAGCTAAAAAAGATGCCAGTTAGCACGCCGTCATAGCCGTAAAAGCTTGTGATAATAGCAAATAAAAAGCCTTGGATTATCATATTTGCAATGGTTGAGTAAAAAACGACACTCATCACGTTACCAACTTCGCTTAAAATAGACTCTGTGTCATCTTGCTTTAGCGGAAGTGCATATTTTAGATAGCTGATTAGTTCATTGCCATAAAGATTGCAAAAGAAGAAAAAGACCAAAATAATGATCATATCAACGCCAAATTTAAGGCTTAACTTGCCCAGGCTTGCAAGATTTGTCGCAAGTTGAGAAAAAAGCATCTTAATATCAAGTCCACCGATAAATTCTTTTATCTTTGGCTCTAAAAAATTTATCGACTCAGGCATCCTAAAATCATAATTTTTGATAAATTCGATAGTCTTTGTGACATTGTTTATATCAAAGCCAGCTGCGTATTTTGCGATCTCAACCACCGCATAAAGAAGTGGGGCGATAAATAAGCAAAGAAGTACAGATGTGGTAAGAGCCGATGAAAGCGTCTTGCGGTTTTTAGTGAGCGATAAAAATGCGATTTGGACATTTGAAACCGCGACAGCAAGCAGTGCAGCGATAAAAATATCAAGCAGATATGGTTTAAAAAGATAGACCACTAAAGCCAAAGCACAAAATACAAAAATTCCAAAAAATAGTCTATTGTTCATCTTGCTCCCTTAAAATGGGGTAATTATAGCAAATTTATCAAAGCTGCTAATTTGCTTCACAAATTTGCTCAATCTCTTTGCCATCAAGCTTGCAAAGCTAGCAAGTGTGGCTAGGCTTTTGGCATTTCTAGCATGCTACTGGTGCTTAGTAAATTTAGATAAATTTATAGTTTTACGCAAAATTTCTAGCTCAAAAGCTCCTATAAATTTAGCCTTTTACGTGCATTGAAAATTTGCCCCAATGATCCCACACTCATCACAGATTTGAACATATATAGTTCCCTCGCCATCTACTAGACTTCCAAGAGGAATTTGCGCTAGATATTTCATGCTTTTGCTACATTTTGGACATTTTAAATGCTCAGAATCTTGCTCCCACTGCGGATATCCACCAAGTAAAATTTCGCTATCTATCATATATGAGTAGTGAGCGCAAACCTCGCTAGCTAGCTCAAATTTTTGCCCATCGAGCGTTGCCACAGCATCTCTTAAATAATCTTCACTATCACCCTCGCCCACTATCTCTGTTTGCACGCTATTGCCGTCATTTTGGCAAAAATACTGCACAAGGCTAACGCATGTCGGGCAAAATTTAAGCACAGCGTCGTTTTTAAGCTCTAGCCCAAGTCGCTTTAGGCTCTCTTTTTTGATTGTAAATTCCAGCATCTCGCTGTTACAAAATTTACATTTTTCATCATTTGCTGCTTTAAATTTAATGCTTGCATCTGCGTTTTGGCTTGACTCACATGTAAAACACTTATCAAAAACTAGGCTTTTTCTCTTGCCGCTCTCATCAAAGCTCCAGCCAGCAACCTGAGCGTACGCGTCAGTATCGACGTAAAGCTTTGCTTTCCAAGGCTTTGGCGCTTTATAGAGCTTAAAAAATAGCTCCCTTACCACCTCATCGCCCTGCCAGGCAAGTGCGCAAAGGATGTGATTGATTTTTACCATATTCTCAGCGCCATTTAGACTATTTATGAGCTCATCTCTTACATCACTTGAGGCGTTTTTGTAAATTTCAAACGGATAGTACTCGCCCTGCTTGGTCACTTCTTTTATTATCTGCTCGTCGCAAATGCCATGCAGGTAGAAAATATAGACAAGATCGCTGTAAATTTCATCATATTTGCCTATCTCGCCTGTGTGAGCTAGGACATTTTTTAACTTTTGTTTGATCTCATCTTTGCTTAAGCCTTGATAAAACTCCAGCTTCTCTTTTTGTCTGCAATCATAGCAGATCCCATCAAAGTAAATCGTCCTTTGCTTGCACTTAGGACAAAGATGTGGCTCGCCCATTTTTGCTCCAAATTTAAATTTTGCTACTCAAAAAGCCCTTTTTCGATATCGATCTTGACATTAAAGGTCTCAAAGCACTTCGCACTCGCGATTCTACCCTTTGCGGTGCGCTCGATAAAGCCATTTGCAAGCAAATATGGCTCGATGACATCCTCAACCGTGCCCTCGTCCTCACTAAGTGCCGCAGCTATCGTGCTAAGCCCCATAGGACGGCGCCTTGCTTGCATCAAAATTTCTAAATACCTAATATCCATCTCATCAAATCCAAGCGAATTTACACCAAGTGCGTTAAGTCCTTCTTTTGCACGCTCGTGGCTGATGATTTGCTCGTCATTTACCTCGGCAAAGTCGCGAATTCGCTTTAGCAATCTAAGAGCGATCCTAGGCGTGGCACGTGAGCGTTTGGCGATCTCTAAAGAGGCATTTTTGTCACACTCTTTGCCAAGCTTAGCTGAGGCGATCTGCACGATACGACTTAGCTCACTGCTTGTGTAAAACTGTAGCCTAAAATCCATCCCAAAGCGGTCTCTTAAAGGTGCTGAGATCATGCCAGCACGCGTCGTTGCACCAATGAGCGTAAATTTTGGCAAGTCTATCTTGATAGTCTGGGCAGCTGGGCCAGAGCCTATGATAATGTCTAGCCTAAAGTCCTCCATCGCAGGGTAAAGCACCTCCTCGATAGCTGGGCTTAGACGGTGGATCTCATCGATAAAAAGCACGTCGCCCTCTTGTAAATTTGTAAGGATCGCCGCCAGGTCGCCACTCTTTTCTATCATTGGCGCTGCAGTCATTTTTATACTTACGCCCATTTCGTTTGCTATGATGTGAGCAAGGGTTGTTTTACCAAGTCCTGGAGGGCCGTAAAATAGCACGTGATCTAGGCACTCATTTCGCTTTTTGGCTGCTTTTATAAAGACGTCTAAATTTTGCTTGATCTTTTCTTGTCCGATATAGTCTTCAAATTTTGTCGGTCTAAGCGAGACTTCAAAGTCATTTTCAAAGCTTACTTTTTCGATTTCAACGATTCTATCCAAAGTTTTTCCTTCTAAATTTAAGGCTTCATTTTACGCTTTTATGCTTAATTTAAGCTCGTTTAAATTTATAATAAAAGGTGCTGCCCTCGCCGTAGACGCTATCAACGCCGTATAAAATGTCATGTTTTTGGCAAATTTCACTGACAATATTTAGCCCAAGGCCAAAGCCGCCTTGGATTTCATCCTCTCTGACGTATCTTTTCCAGACCTTTTTGACGTCCTTTATCCCCTTGCCAAAGTCCTGCACACTAAGACTTATGCGGTCTGCTTCAAGCTCTAAATTTACTATTATCTCGCTCTCTTTTTGGCTGTATTTTATGGCGTTTGTTATGGTGTTGTCGATGATGCGCTGAGCTTCGACCTTGCTTAGCATAGTAAATGCATCGCCTTCTAAATTTGTCTTTACCACGATGTGCTTAACTTCAGCCACACTTGAGAGAAATTTCACTCGCTCTATTATGTATTCGCCTAAATTTAGCCGCTCAAGTGGAAATTTTATGTAGCCTCGCTTTATGAAGTATTCGACATCTTCGTAGGTTATTTGCATCTGTTTTAGGGCATTTTTGATACGGGTTATATACTTGTTTTCAAGTCCAAGCATCTCAAGGTTCATGCCAGCTACGCCAAGTGGGGTCTTTAGCTCGTGCATGGCGTCATTAAAGAAGTTATTCATATACTTTTGAAACTCTTTATAAGGCTTAACGCTACTTAGATATAAAAAATAGACGATAAAAAGCACAGCCACAAGGATGACAAGGAGCATAAGTGCCGCTAGAAATATACTTTTTTCATTATCAAGCTCTTTTTCAACGACAATGTAATAAGGCGTTTTATCCTTTATAAAAAAGCTTTTATAAAACAAGAAGCCATTTTCTTCAAGTGTTACAAATTTAAAGTTGCTTGGCTGCTTGGAGAGATTTGAAATAATTGGATTAAAATTTACATCATAGATTGCAAATTTATACTTTAAAGAAGGAGTTATATTTTCATTTTTTAAAAATGAATTTTTGATGATGGTTTCATGCTTCATCGCACCAAAAAGAGCTTTTGAAGTGCTATTTTTTTGGCTTAAATTTAAGATCACAAAGCTTTGAAAACAAAAAAGCGACATTATCACAAATGTCGCTATGACCTGGATCTTAAAGCTCTTGTGCATCTATCTTGTAGCCTATACGCCTCTTTGAAGTGATAAAGTCACTAGTTGTTTTGTTTCTTATCTTTAAAACGTGCATTCTGATATCAGCGCCTTCTATCTCTTTATCATTCCAGACAAGATCTCTTAACTCTTCCATGCTGACGTAAGAATTTAGATGTGAAACTAGACACTCAACAAGTGCAACTTCTTTTGCACTAAGATCGACCATTTTGCCGTTTTTAAATAGTGCACGCTTGTTTAGGTTAAAGCTAAACTCGTCATTTATCTTTACTATGTTTTTATCATCAGTGCCATAGTACTTTCTCATAAGCTCAGCAACTCTAAATTTAAGCTCAGCAAGCTCAAATGGCTTTTTTAGGTATTCGTTACAGCCAAGCTCATAGCCAATAGCCATATCGCCTATATCAACTAAAGATGTTGTTATCATGATAGGAGCGCTTGGATTTAAACTCCTTATATACTTGATAACCTCATGTCCATTTACGCCAGGCACTTTTATATCAAGTATAAAAAGATGATAGAAATTTTTCTCTATCAGATCACACGCTTCTTGGCCATCGCTCACCGCTGTAACTTCATAATCAAGCGTCTGCAAAAACTCACAGACGCTCTCTTGAAACCCTAAATCATCTTCTAAAAGCAAAATTTTCAAATCTCTCTCCTAAAAAATAAGTTTTATTAAGATTTAGCCCTATTGTAATATTTAATAGGTAAATTCAAAATTAAAATTATTTTTTAAGTATTAAATAAAAATTTGCCCCGCATAGACAATGTAACACCTTAGCAAAAAGACGCCACATATTACGAATAATGCGTTGATCACAGCAAATTCACGTTTAAAATCATGCACCTTTAAAACGCTTAAGTCTAAAATGATAGGTAAAGCCATACCAAAACCTATGACACCAATATAAAACATCAGCCCAAGTGAATTTACGCTAAGTGCGTTTGCTACGCTCTCCGCTCCACTTGTGCTTGCGCTTTTTACAACCATAAATAGAGCAACTATGAGCAAAAACTCAGCAATAATCGCAAAAAAATCAAATTTTAATAAATAGTGTGCAATATCGTTTTGTCTTTTTACCTTATCTTTTAGCACGCCAACAAGTAACGTAAATGCACCAGCACAACTCAAGCCTGATACTAAAAATAATACCGGCAAGACTGATGTATTCCAAAGTGCGATCTTGTGAGCTGCGCTTAGCAAAAAGCCTGTATATGCACCAACGCCAATGCCTAGGATAAAAAGCAAAATTTCAAGTAGGCTTGAAAGCTTGCTAGCTAAATTTGCAACCATGTCAAAAAGAGAAATTTTAAGCAATGCAATCTCATTTTTAAATGCGCCAAGCACGTATATAACGCTAAGAGGCGTATAAACTAGAAGCAGTGCAACGCCTATTGACATGACTGAGTCGAAGTTGTAAAGCAAAAGTATCCAGTAAAAGCTAAGCGGCTTGCCAAGATCAAGCACCAAAAGAGCAAGTCCAAGAATGATCGCTAATGGAGCGATAAGAGCGGCTGCTTTAAAGTAGTAGTTCTCTTTGCCATATTTTTTTGAAATGAGCACAGCAACGATGCTAGCACCCGCACTAAGTCCTGCTAAAAATAGATAAACGGCTATCGGCCAGCCCCAGTAAATTTCAGAGTATTGAGCTAGGCTTCCTGACATGTTATTCATGGTGTGCTCCTTTTGTATTTGCAATCATCGCAAGTGAAGGTTTTGTATTTAGCTCCGCTTTTGGCAAGTAGTATTTACTCTCTTTTAATTTCTTTGAAATTTTAGAGTTTTCATCATTTACGTCGCCAAAAGTTAGGGCATTTGTAGGGCAGACGCTAACACAAGCTGGCTCTTTGCCCTCTTCTAGCCTACTCTCATAGCAAAATGTGCATTTGCCTATTTCGCCATTTGGCAAGACATAACGAGCGTCGTATGGACAGGCCAGGATGCAGTATTTGCAACTAACGCAAATTCTATGATCAAGCAGCGTTACGCCATCAGCCGTTTTAAAGCTAGCGCCAGTTGGGCAAACCTCAACACAAGGTGCATCTTCGCACATAACACAGCTTTGACGCAAAAAGTCAGTCTTTAAATTTGGAAATGTCCCACTCATCTTTGCATGCACCTGCAAGCGGTAAAGCCCCCTTGGTACGTTGTTTGCACTTCTGCAAGCTACCGAGCAGCCTTGACAGCCGATGCATAAATTTTCATCATGTATCATCATATATTTTTTCATTTTCTATCCTTACGCTTTACTTATACTAACGCCAACATTTGTAACCATGGTTGCAGCCACTGGCCCTTCGGCTGGATCGAGAAGCACGCTTGTGTTAAGTCCCACGTGATCTATACTCTTAAGAGCTGGAGTGATGTGTCCAAAGCCGTGATAGATAAAGAGTGTATCTTCTCTAATGCCCTCGGTCACCATGAGCTTACCCTTTTGCTCGCCAAATTTATTTTTGACTAAGACCGTGTCGCCGTCGCGTAAATTTTTACGTTTAGCTGTTTTTGGATTTATCCAGATAGGGCTATCACTCATAAGATCATGAAGCGACGGCACCGCCTGAGTATGTCCATTGGTATGAATAGGTGTTTTGCCGCAAGTTAAGCAAAGATCATGTCCGTCAAATGTGTCCATATCTTTGTCATTTAGCGCGCCATATCCTGCAAACTGTGCCTCGACATCAGGTAAAAATAGCTCTATCTTGCCACTTTTTGTTTTAAGCTTAGCCATATCATCCATTAGACCATTTTCGCCTACGAATTTAGCAGCGACTGGATATTTAGCGACAAATTTATCGATCATGCCTTTTTCTCTAAACAAAATTCCCGGCTCGTCCCACGTGATAAAGCCATCTTTTTCTAGTGTGGCAAGTAAATTTACATCTCCGCCAGCTTGTTGCATCCTAAACTCACGTATGTCATTCCAAGTGTAAAGCTCATCTATCTTCATGCGGCGTGCTAGCTCTCTAAAGATAAACGCCCCATCCTTCGTGTCGCCAACTGGATCAATAACTTTATTTCTTATCATATAAGCTGGCTTTAGACCTGACTTATCCTCTATGCCTTCGTCGCGCTCTAGGTAGCTACTCTCAGGTAAGATAACATCAGCAAAGGTCGCCATATCGTTTAGATAGACATCACTTACCACGATAAAATCAAGCTTCTTCATAGCCTCTATGCTCTTCATCGTCTCAGCAACGTTTATGAGGTGATTAAATCGAATGTTAAACCAGCCTTTTATGGCGTAAGGCTTTTCGTTTAAGATAGCGTCATTTATATCCATCAAAACGCCATGTTTTCTGCTTACAAATTTATGCCTACCAGTCTCGCCAGCGAAGTCTAGTCTAGTGACTTTTGGTACTTTAAATTTCTCATCTGGATTTTTAAGAACGGGGAATTTATCCTCGCCGACTAGCTTGTTAAAGGTTTTTGCGTTTTTGCCACCAAAAAGACCGCCTTTAACCTCCCAGTTACCCATCATCGCATTTGCCACCATGATGGCCTTTGTCCTCATATATTCAGCTTTTGTGGTGGTTGTCTTATGCCCAAAATCAAAAATAACTCTTGGGGCAGCTTTATAAATTTCATCAGCGATGCGTCTAACATCACTTGCTTTTATGCCGGTGATCGCCTCTTGCCATTCAGGCGTTTTGCCCTCTACGCTTTTAACGATCTCATCAAAGCCGGTTGTAAATTTTTCTATAAATTCTTTATCGTAAGTGCCATTTTGTATCCATGTATTTATGATAGCTAGCACAAAAGCCAGATCGGTACCAGGTCTAACTGGCAGCCACTCATCAGCCTTTGAAGCCACTACGCTAAATCTTGGCTCAAGCACAAGTAGCTTTGTATCTTTTTTGGCTGCAAATTTAGCAAGCTTTTTAGCATCGGCTATGACGATACCTTCAAAGAGGTTGTGACCAAAATTTACAACATATTTTGCGTTTGCAAAGTCTCTTTTTAGCTTAGCTATGCCGTACATCTGCTCACAGACCATTTGATATGTGATCGGGCAGCACGAAAAGTGTGAAAAGCAGTTTGGCGAGCCGTAAGATGAGGCAAAATTTACCATTAGCTTATGCGTTTGCGAGCTTTTACAGGTAAAGACAAAGCTTTCAGGGCCGTACTTTTGCTTTATCTCAAGCATTTTTGAAGCAACTAGATCAAGTGCTTCGTCCCAGCTGGCCTCGCGCCACTTATTTTCGCCTCTCTCACCAACCCTGATCAAAGGCTTTTTGACTCTATTTTCGTCATAAAGCTGACTAAAACCAGAGCCACCTCTTGCACAAAGCGAAGTCGCTGTACCGCCAGCTTTTGGATTACCGCTTAAGAAGCAAATTTTATTATCAACGACCTTTGCTTCGATAGGGCATCTTGAAGAGCACATCTCGCAAAAGCTACGGACGTACTTCTCATCTTGCTTTGCAGCATTTTCCAAAGCACCACCCGGTAAGGACGATGCAACCATACTAACTCCAGCACCGAATTTTAAAAATTCTCATCTATTTAAGCTCATCTTTCTCCCTTTAAAGATATTTGCCTTTAGTTATTCTAGTATTTAAAGTTGAAAATAAAATTAAATTTTACTTAATATTTATATTTAGATTTTTAATTTTAAAAATTTGGTATTTTAATATCAAAATGAATAAAATTCTAAAAATGATAGATTTAATTAATATAATTTTTAACGCGATCTTATAAAAATTTTGAATATAAAATTTTGATTAAGGATTTTGAATAGAAATTAAAAATTTTAAAGGGATTTAAAAAAGCCGAGAGAGATCTCGGCTTAAGTTTGAGTTAAAATACTTATAAAAGTATCGGAGCTATCAAAAATCCAAGTGCAACAGAAAAAGCAATAGCTAAAACGCCTGGAATAAAAAAGGAGTGGTTGAATATATATTTACCTATCCTAGTTGTTCCAGTATCATCCATTTGAACGGCTCCAAGAAGTGTCGGATATGTTGGCAACACAAACAATGCTGAAACTGCAGCAAATGATGCAACTAAAATATATGCGTCACCGTTATTTGCAGCAGTTAAACCAAGTGCGGCTATAACTGTAGGAATAAGCGCCTTTGCGGTAGCGGCTTGAGAATAAAGAAGCATACTAGCAAAAAATAGCGCAACAGCTAGCATAAACGGATAGTCTTTAACAAAATCGCCGGCAAAATTTTTGATCGCATCGGTATGATTTACCACGAAAGTATCTCCAAGCCACGCTACACCTAGCACGCAGACGCACGCGGTCATACCGCTTTTAAATGTAGCTGTATTAAATAGCTTATCGACTTTAACGCCACAAGTTAGTGTGATTAAAGTAGCGATAACTAGCATAAAGCTCATAATAGCGTTATCTCTAGTTAATACCAACGTCTTTGTAGGCTTATCTGGATCTTCTACATATTTTACATTAGTAGTTGAGTCGGTTTTGACTTTTATATCTTTTGCGACTAGTTCATTAAATTTATCTGGACTTTTGGTCTCATAAATCTTTTCATAACCTGTTACATAGCTTGGTTTTATCCAACCTACGTTTTTACTAATAGCAGTAGCGTATAAAACGACAGAGATAACGCCAACTAGGAATATTAAAACAGAAAGTTTAGCTCCTTTTGGAAGCTCTTTTTTCTCTTCAATTTTAACATCTTTGATTAGCCCTTCTTTAAGTCTTCTTTGATACTCTTTATCGCTACTTAGATCAAGATTATAAAATATATTTATAACAAGAGCTGTTAGCATACAACCAATAAAAGTTGTAGGTATCCAGATAGCTAATAGTAATGGATAGCTAATGCCAAGTCCGCCCAAGGCATGCTCACCAGCCATAAATACAACCGCTGCTGAAACCGGGCTTGCAGTAATAGCTATCTGACTAGCAACAACAGCTATACTAAGAGGCGCGCTAGGCTTAATATTTTGTGTCTTTGCAACTTCGGTAATAACTGGAATCATAGAAAATGCTGTGTGTCCAGTACCGGCAAATACAGTTAGCAAGTAAGTAACGACCGGGGCTAAGAAATTTATATATTTTGGATGTTTTCTTAGTATCCCTTCGGCTATTTGCACCAAATAATCAAGGCCACCAGCTACTTGCATCGCTGTAATAGCAGCTATAACGGACATAATGATTAAAATAACATCCCAAGGTATACTACCTGCTTTTAATCCAAGTCCTAAAGTTAAAACTACGACGCCAATGCCACCAGCATAACCAATGGCCATACCGCCTAGTCTAACACCCAAGAATATCGCACCAAAGAGTACGATCAACTGTAATATCAATGAAATATCCATTGAAAACTCCTCTATTAAATTTTATAACTAAAATTTTTACTTAAGCGTGTCAGAATTTTGACACGCTTTTAATAATACTTTGCTTAAATTTTTACCTAACCATGCTTGGATTTAGCATATTTTTTGGCTCTAAAATTTTATCGATCTCTTCTTTGCTTAGATAACCTCTCTCTAGGCAGATATCACCAACTGCTTTACCAGTTTGCAAAGCTTCTTTAGCAATACTTGCTGATTTTTCGTAACCGATGTATGGGTTAAACGCAGTTACGATACCAACTGAGCCTAGAACTGATTTTAAGCAAGCTTCAGGATTTGCTGTTAGTTTTCTTACAGCTTTTTCAGCTAGTGTTTTCATCGCATTTTCAAGGATAAATATAGAGTTAAATAGCGCATAAGCGATGCCTGGCTCAAACGCATTTAGCTCAAATTCGCCTCTTTCTGAGCAAAGCATGATAGTTACGTCGTTACCGATTACTTCATAGCACGCTTCGCCTACAACCTCAGCGATAACTGGGTTTACTTTGCCTGGCATGATTGAGCTGCCTGGTTGCATTTGCGGTAAATTTATCTCACCAAGACCGCATCTTGGGCCTGAATTCATCAAACGAAGGTCGTTTGCGATCTTGCTTAGGCGGACAGCTGCAGTTTTTAACGCACCACTTACGTGAACAAAGTCTGCTGTATCTTGTGTAGCTGCGATGAAATCATCAGCTTTTTTGAAATCGACACCAGTGATATCTTTTAACTTTTTAACAACTACATTTTTATAATCAGGGTGGCAGTTAATACCTGTACCAATCGCAGTTGCACCCATATTTAGATATGTCATTGACTCGCGTGCAGCTGTGATCTTTTCTATATCGCTCTTAATGTAGCTTGCAAATGCATTAAATGTATTTCCAAGTGTTGTAGGAACTGCGTCTTCAAGCTCAGTTCTACCCATTTTAATGATATCTTTAAAATCTTTTGCTTTTTTATCAAGTTCATCTTTTAGCAGATTCATCGCAGCAAGCAAATCAGTAAGTTTTGCGTAAGTTGCTACTTTTATTGAGCTTGGGTAAGTGTCGTTTGTGCTTTGTCCAAGGTTTGTATGATCGTTAGGATGGATGTATTGATACTCACCTTTTTTATGACCCATGCTCTCAAGTGCGATATTTGTAATAACCTCGTTTGCATTCATGTTTGTACTTGTTCCAGCACCACCTTGAACCATATCAACCACAAATTGATCTAAAAACTCACCAGCTATT
Source organism: Campylobacter concisus (assembly GCF_003048405.1). Taxonomy (NCBI): domain Bacteria; kingdom Pseudomonadati; phylum Campylobacterota; class Epsilonproteobacteria; order Campylobacterales; family Campylobacteraceae; genus Campylobacter; species Campylobacter concisus. Next base: position 16,529 of record NZ_PIQS01000009.1, read on the forward strand.
ACTCTATCAGCGGCTTTTGCTAGAGTATCAGCGATCTTAGGATCTAAAACGCCAACCTCTTTATTTGCAAGTGCAGCTGCTTTTTTGATTTGTGCAAATGCTTTTACAAAATATGGATACTCTTTTAAAGTTCTACCACTCATGTGAAAATTTTCGGTAGCTCTAAATGTTTGGATACCATAATAAAAATCGTCAGAGATTTCCAACTCACCTATAAAATCGTGTTCTTTTCTGGTTGCCATAACCATTCTCCTTATAAAAAAATGTATTAATGAAATTATATAGATATTTAATATTTTAAATATTAATTACTACTTATTTTTTTTAAGCTTTGACTTTTAGCCTAGATAAAACGACTTTTAGAGAAAATTTTATAGTAGCTTTTAAGCTATATTTAATAATATAGCTTAGATAAATTGTTATTTTAATAATAATATCACTTTTTTATTATATAAAAAGCTCATAATTAGCTCAAATTTATTTAAATTTTTAAGCTTAAAAGGTAAATATATAGAAAAATAACATAAAATAAATATTAAATCACACTTTTTATATCCAAAAATATAAAAAATAAAGTTAAATTTTATTTCTAATATTACTTTAGAAAGTAAAAACTAAGTAAATATCACCAT
>NZ_PIQS01000010.1 GCF_003048405.1 Campylobacter concisus
ATAAAGCCGATTATATCGGCGTTTAGTGTAAAAAGTGATATATAAAAGGGGTTATCCTGCCTATCTTCTCGCATTATATTTTTTTAACTTTACTTACACTAACATCATTACAAATCTTTTAAATAGTTGGAGTTTTTATTTTGGCTAGGACAGAAGCGCAATGGGATGAATTTTTAAAAACTATCAGAGCTGGGCGAACAAAAAATTCAATAAATGAGCACAAAAATATATCTTTTAGCTCGAGCCATATTTCATCGATTAAAAATTCTTTCTTAAAAAATACAAAACAATCTGTTGTGAAGATGATTTCAAATTTACCACGTGAAAGTATTAAAAGATGTATTGACTACACTCTTAATAACTCAATTGATGGCTCTGCCATCAATGAAAAAGGGGAGAGAGTAAGCAGTGACGAAATTATGAAAAATTGGAGTAAGGATTTTGGCACAAATAAAAATTCAAAAGACGCTTGGCATCTGATTTTCTCAATCAATGAGCCATGCAATGACGAAAAAACACTAAACGCTCTAGTTGATAGTGTTAGTGAAATTTTAAGTAGAAATTTTATGGGGCATAAGTATGCTTTGGTGCTTCACACGCATCAAAACAACCCACACGTGCATGTGGTTCTTAACAAGCGTAATGATATGACTAGGCGTAAAATTCATTTTGATACTCGTGACGAGATTAAAGATTTCTTCGACGAAGTTCGCACTGATTTTGCCTATTCGCTTGGCGCAAGAGGGTTAAAATACGAAAATAAAAACGCTATGCATAAGGATTTAAAAAAAGAATTTTCTAAAATAAAATCTAGTGTCAACCTTGAGCAGGATAGCTATACGGCAAAGGATAAAACACTAGAATTTTACGAGCAAATGCAAGAAAAAAATAAGAGAGAATACAATGCAACTTCCAGCCGTATTAAGGCTATGAATGATGAGATTGATTTGCTAAAAAAAGCTAATGATGAGCTGACTAGGCAATTTTTACTATACGTTCAGAAAAAGGGCAAAAAACGTTTTAAGCTGGGTAAGGAGCTAAAGGAGAATAATAAAATATTACTTCAAAAACGCAAGGATTTAATAAAAGAGATTAAAAAGCTTGATAGTCTTTCATATAAAGCTACTCAGATTAATGATATGCATTTGGCTCACTACAAGGATCAATCTGATACCCTTAAATTACTTGAAAATTTTAGTTATAACTTTAACAAAATTTATCCGCACGGTAAAGGCTCTAGTAAAGCCGACTGGCTATTTTCTAAAAAGGTAAAACGATCTATTGCTGTGCTTCGTGGGCGTGATGATAATGCTAAAAAATACTTTGATGATAGCTTAGTTGCTACACGTCTTTTGGGTCGCAATGAAAGTCTTTTTAAACTTAATAAAAAACTTGAAATTTTAGATCAAAGCCTTTATATTTTACATCACTCCGAGCTTGGCGATACTGAGAAAAATGAATTTAAAAAGCGACTAGATGATAATAAAGATTTTATAGCCGACATTTGCAAAAAACGCTTTTCATATATTGAAAATAAGCTATTAAAATCTGAAAAAATTAGTAAGGACGATTTTCTTTTAAAAGAGTATTTTAAAGGCGTATCTATGCTTGATACTACGGCTAACGAACGACTTATTAGGATTAAAAATGAGCGTAGGCTTTATAAGGATGTTTTGGCTGAGCGTGAGGCTATGGGCTTAAATTCTTACTCTTCGTATGATAAAACTCAAAATGAAAAAAATAACGATCGTAGTAGATAAATGCTATTATCTACTATTTTAAAATTTCTTTGATTGTTGTTTGATGGTTTGCTAAAAAAATAATAAAATATATAATAATAAAACTACATATAATTAAAATTAATAAAAGTTAAGAATAATAAATAAAGTAATTTTTTATAAAAATTAAGATAGTAAATATTAAAAAATGTGTTATTTCGTTGGCACGTTCTTTAAAATACTTTTGACATTCCTATCTGTATAAACTTCATCTCTTTTACTTATGTCGAGAAAAAGTACTATAAGCTCTTCGTCTTGTATAAAACATATTAAACGATAGTTTTTTACTCTATATCTCCATAATCCACTCAAATTCTCAGTTAATCCTTTTCCACTACTGCGAGGATCATCACTTTCCTCGAGCCGATCAAGAAACTTTTGAATTGGTTTTTTTATTGAGCCGTCAAGTTCATTAAACTTCTCTTTGGCATAATCGCTAAATCGTATCTTATAAGCCATTTTCTTTCTTTATATCAGCCCATGAGGTTGATTTGCTTCCGCTAGCCAAATATTCAGAATAAAGCTTTGCTCCAAGCTTTGCATCTTCAATATCTTGTAAGGCTTCGCTGTCGATCTTATCTTTCGATGTGTTGATATACTTTATCGTATATGTTGGATTGCTGGCTTTGGCGACAGCGTTTTTTATAGCTTGGATAATTTGTTGATTTAAATTTTCGCCTGTAATAGTTATTGTTTTCATGTGTCTTGCTCCGTTTTATCTATTCTTATCCATTATTTTTTCGATATCTATATCTGCGCCTTTATCTTCTGTTTCGCAATAACTAGCTTCAACTGCATAATTTTTTCCAAGAGTCCTAACCAAATCTGGTTCGTTTCCTATATATCCTTGACTTCTTAATTGCTTATATTTTTTTATGATTTCTGCACAACTTTCTTTTTGCTCTTTTTTTTGCACCTTTGGCAGTTGAAACTCTGCACATCCACTAAAAAACAACCCAGCTATTGCTGTAATTATCAAAACCTTATTTACTTTCATTGTAAATCCTTTTTTAAGAAAAATTATAACATATTGTATAAAATTTTACGTTATAAGGCTATTTGGTTTCTCGACCAGCTTTATCATACTCTGGCTCTTCTTTGCTCTTCTTCGTCGATCTGACACACTACTTCGTCGTCGTGCCATATCATGCACCCAAGGGAGTCTAAGTACTCAACCATCAACCTAACACTGCTTTTTAAAAATGAGAGCTCTCTATCACTTATATTTGCAAGCTCTCTTGACTCTAGTGGGAGCGGAGCTTTAATTAACTCATTCATTATTTCATTTGCTCTCTCAAATTTATTATAATCTCTATTCATGTTTGCTCCTTTTATGGCAATTTAAAACCTATTGCATAAATCGGATACACATTCTCTATAAACCCACTTTTAGCCAAAGTTTCTCTTATTTCCTTAAAAGTATGGCGACGATCATCATATTTGATCCAGCCACCTTCAATATCTTTTTTCTCAAAATACCAATACACTTCATCTATATTAATATAGCTTTCTTCGACATGCCCCTGTTTAAGTGCCATGCTATTATCAAATTTATCTGCTGGCTCGGCTGGTTCTATAACATAGTAGTATTCATTGTCGCTAGCTGCTTTATAAAAATCTACTACTCTATAGATAGACTCGAATTTATCAAGTGGTCTATCCATGTGCTTTTTTAGGACTATTCTGTCATTTGATTTAAATTTTTGCATTTTAGACTCCTTAATTGTTTAGGTTTGCTAGTAAATTTGACTTTTCGTCTTCTATGCTCTTAATTACATCTTCTTTATTTGTAATTTCGCAACCAAACTCGTCTGCTAGCTCAATTATGTACTTTTGAAGCCTAGCACATTCGGCTATGACTTCTTCGCTGTCGTCATCCAAATCCCCTAACCATTTGCATTCTTTTAACGCCTTTAGCGTCATTTCATGCCTGCAGTAGCTCATAAATATCTCTCTCATCTTCTACTCCTTATCTATTTTCTCTTATATTTTGCTCTATAACATCTTTTGTGGCTCTTAGTGACTCACAAAATGATGTAAACTCGGTCTTTTCGCCTTTATTGTAGGTAACATAAACTACGTTAGTTGTGTTCGTGTCGTTTAACATGGCTTCGTATACCACACCATTTCTTTGCATCGATATATGCTTTTCATCGCCATTTATCTTTCCGTATTGACTAAGTAGGTTAATTATGCTGTTTGCTTTCATCTCTTATCCTTTCTTTTTATAATAAGATTATATCCAAAATAAACTTAATAAATAATAAAATAATAAATAATAGAATATCATATAATTAAAATATTCAGTAGTAAAAAAATAATCTATAAAATAAAATAATAAAAATACAAACATAATATTTAAGCATTTTTTAAGTTACATTATGCTTTTTTCTTCCCCCTTTTTAAATTTACACATCGCTTTTAGCGATGCTACTATATTGCGGGGCGTTGCGGGGTATCCCCGCTTAATACCATAAAGAGCCGAGACCTAGGCTCGGCTCTGGCGTTCCAGCACTCTAGTGCAGGTCGCCTGCCATAAATTTCGGACAATTTGTAAAAATAAATTTACTCAACAATGCGTCAAACTCCCACACAAAGGGGCTAAACCTAACTTCATCAATACTTATTTAAAGCTTAAAGTTTAAAAAGCAGATGGCTTGCATTCGATTACGGCTCATAAAATTTCGGACAATTTGTAAAAATAAATTTACTCAACAATGCGTCAAACTCCCACACAAAGGGGCTAAACCTAACTTCATCAATACTTATTTAAAGCTTAAAGTTTAAAAAGCAGATGGCTTGCATTCGATTACGGCTCATAAAATTTCGGACAATTTGTAAAAATAAATTTACTCAACAATGCGTCAAACTCCCACACAAAGGGGATAAACATCACTTTATCAATACTTATTTAAAGCTTAAAGTCTAAAAGCAGATGGCTGTTTTTTATCGTATCTTAGATGATCTTTCGTAGTCTTTTTCAATTTTTGCATTTATCAAGTTAAATCGCTTATAGCTTTCTCTCATTCCCTGCAATGTCTTGATCTTTGGTTCTATTTCTCTAAATTTTTCAATATTAAGGGCGTATAGGTCTTTTATTCTACTTTTCTTAGCATCTGGCTCGAGAAAGTCGTATTTCTTTGACAAATACTCAACTTGCCGAGAAAACTCCTTTAAAGGCTTTGTTATGCTGTCGAGATTAATTTTATTACTACTTATACCTAATGCTGTGCCTGCTACCAAATCATCATTAAAGTCCTTTAGGATTGGTTTGGCTGATCTCGCATTTGGTACTATTTCTAGTATCGCTTTTGTAAATTCTTTGCCACGTTCGTCATTATCAAATCCTAGTACAACTCCTGCATTTGGTGCCAGCTTTGTCAATGCTTTTATGACTTCCTTTTGCGTTGCCGATATTTGACCATTTGTTGAGCATAGGAGTGTTTCTTTTAAATTTACGTCTTTTATTTCACAATATGATAATGTATCTATCATGCTCTCACAGATTACAATATTTTTAAAATCCTTTGGATTCTTGTGTGCTTCGTCTGCCTTGAGTATTTCAAGCCCCTTTATTCCATTGCAGAGCTGTTTTATTGGCTTAGCGTATGCCTTTCCTTGCTGATCCTGCGTTAAAGGCTTTGATAAATAGCTTATATACCCTGTCTGCTTTAGAAATTCTCTTTTGCCACTGCTTAGTTCCAATACACTTAATGTATATGTTGGCACTATTGCATTCTTAAATTTTTCATCCTGCTTGAGGCTACTAAATTTTATCAGGATATCACTTTTAATTTTTCTTTTGCTAGTCAAAAATGAGTTTTCATCTATCTTATTTAATTTTTTAAATTTTTCTACTATAATACTATCATTTTCTTTTTGTTTTATTATTTCTTTAGTATTGATTTTTAACGTCTTTACATCGTTTATTATATTTTCATCTATTAAATCTTTTATTGAAACACCACGATTTTTGGCGAAATTATAAATATTTCCTCTATCATTATCATCGCTTGGGTTAAAGTATAAATAGTGTCCGTTGCTTTTTCTCGTTATGATAATTGTATCGGAGTTGTTGTTTGTGAGTGTCTTGTAATTTTGGCTACTTTTCTCTCGTTTTTCAAAGTAGCCATTATTCTTTAAAATTTCATCTAGTGGGAGTTCGACTAAATTTTCTTTGTTCATTGTTTAGGACATAATTTTAAAAAGTTCTCACGCTTCTTTGCTTGTTTGTGTGGTTTTTTGTCTGTTATCGAAAAATATTTTTTAAGTGCTGGAGCACATTCGCTTGGTCTTGTTGGGCTCGATAGGCATAATAATGCTTCGCATGCTAGCTTTGCATCTCCTGTTATTTCCTGTGCTACTGCACTACCTGCAAACATTGTTATGGCAACAATACTTAAAACTATTTTTTTCATTTTTACTCCTTATTTAAAAAATACAAATTTTGGAAGCCCTAGCTCATCTTTTGGCATTTGTTTTGTTTCTGGGTCAAATATTGCATCATTTCGCTTATATTCAACAACTTTTTGGTTAAAGCTATCTGGCGTTAAGTCTCTAGCACTATTGTCTTTCATGGCTTGTCTGCTCGATGCCATTGCGCTGGTGTAATTGATATTTAGCTCATATTGCTGTTGCATATTTTCTAAAATTTTAAGCAGTATAGAATTTGTTAATGCTTGAGCCTGCTTTTGATTATTAGCTTTATTTAGTTGTTTTGCTAGACTTTTTAAATCATCTTGCATCTTTGCTCTAGAAAATCTGTTATCTTTGTCAGCATTATAAAAAACGTCTTGAAATTTTAGAAGATTGTTTGTTTTCTCTATATTATCTCTCTCTTGTAAAAACCTTTCCGCATTTTTAATATTGCTGATCTGTGCCTGATAGTTTGCTCGTTCTATTGGGTCAACTGCCTTATTCATTTTTTGGGTTAATTCTTCTATACTCTTGCTTATATTTGCTCCATTTTGCAAAGCAAAAATGCACCTATTTGCTTTGTCCTTTATTTTATTGCTTGACGTTTTTACAGTATGACTAAAAAATTGGCTATTTTGCTCTAAGAATGAGCAGGCTGTTTTAACTCTTGCTATATCCCCCATTATGTCTTGTGGTAAATTTTTTACATCTTCGTATATACTTTGCATTTGCGATATTAAACTTTGTGCATCGCCTAATATCTCATAAACGCTGTTCATATCTACACCAAGCTCTTGCATTTGTTTCTCGAAATTTAGTGTATCTTTTACCATCTGCTCGTATTGTTTGATCTGTTCTGCGTAGTCTTTCAGTGTTTGCGTGTATTCCATAACTTGTTGGGCTATCGCGGCTACGTCAATAGTTGGTATACCACTAGCATTAACACTACTTAAAAATAGTGAAGATGCTACGGCAACTGATATAATCATTCTTTTCATTATTTTTTCCCTTTTTTACTCATTTTTTATAAGCTCCTGCTTTGTTCTTGGTCTTTCTCTTTTGTCTTATTTAGTATTTTTTCTTTGCTCTGCGCTAAACTATCATTAACTTTTTTATAAAATTTAGGATAACTATTTTTAAAATTTGGCGTTTCTTTCTCTATTTCATTTAACATTTTATTTAATTTTTCGTATCCTTTTACATCAAGCCCTTTTTTAATTTCTTTTTCATACGTTGTTTTTAGTTTTGCGTAGTTTGCATGTTCGTTTTCTAATTCTTTTAAACCGCCCTTGACTTCTTTGCGTTGCTTATAAACTTCTTTAACCAGATCTCCCACTGCATCTTTAAATTTGGGACTATCAAAGGCTAGCTCTAGCTTTTCTTGTCGCTGGCGTTCTTTTGTTTCGCTTTCTTCTTTGCCCTGTCGCATCATCATTTCTAAACTTCTATCCATCTCCTGCAGAGCAGTCATTATGTCTTTTATATCGCCACTATTCATCAGATTGTCAATTGATTTTTGAAAGTTGGCTTCAAGTCTAGATTGTTCATCTCTTAATTTTTCAAGCTCTTTTTCGTGCTGGTTTTCTAGTTCATCAGCTTTTCTGCTCCAGTCTTCTTGTTCTGCTTCTCTTTCTTGTGAGTGTGTTGTAATTGCGACATCCTGCTTGGCTTCATTTTTATTCTCTAGCTCAGCTTCTTTTGCCTTGATCTGCTCATCTATCTTTTCTTTTTCTTTTAAAATTTCAAGGCTACTTTTTAGGGTGTCATTGCCGTCTATTTCATTCAGCTTATCGCTTACAAAGTCTCTCTTTTCTTTTGGGCTTTTAAATTCATTAAACTCAGCTTCTTTTGCCTTGATCTGCTCATCTATCTTTTCTTTTTCTTCTAGGGTATTAACGGCTTCATTCAAATTCTTATTTAATTTTAATTCCGCTGTTTCAAAAATAAATTTACGATTTATGTCTTGGATCGTGTATTCTTTTTCATTGTCGAAGTTCTCTTTTAAATCCATATCCATTTCTCTCATCGTGAGTATTTTAATTTTGTTGAGCTCTTCTGCGCTTATGTCTGTTTTATAGATATTGTTAATAGCTTCTCTTACTTCATTATCGTCGTTGCTACCATAAGCTGTATAAAATTCTCTCGCACATGCTACTGCACCTGTTTCGTTGCTTTTAAAAATTCCTGTGTTATCGATAGCTTCTTTGCATGCTAACACCTGCTCTTTTACACTGCTTTGTTTTATTTCTTCGGATGGCATCACCATTTCTTGCTCTTTAAGATAACTCCATTCAGCCAATTGATCTTGAGTTAGCTCTTCTGCCATTTTCTTTCCTTAAACGATAGATTATTTAATTAATTTTACCCTTTATTAAATTCAACTAACTTTTAAAAAGTGATATATAAAACAACTATTTTTAAGCTAAATTTAATAAAAGCCACAATCAATCTTTAAATGCTCTACAATCAAAAATAAGTGTTTAATGCTATCCTTTCTTTAAATTATTTTTTAAAAGCCAACACACCCCTTTAAAATCAATTTAAACGCTAATTCCTTTCTTAAATTTTTTCAACCTACAAAACAATAAAAAATTTAAAAACTCAAAACAACATAAAATAACTTTAAAAAATTTTTAAGCTTCTACTTATTTTATTAAAATTTAAATTTTCTTATTAACAACATCTCTAATAAAAAAATTTCTTTCCCTTTTTAAATTTTATGTATTTATATATTAGTGTTTAGCGTGGCGGACATTTTGTAAAATATTAAACTTTTTATTTAATTTTTCCTTAGTTAAAAATATCCCTATTTTTTGGTGTTTTTAATTAATTCTTTTTATTTATAACTTAAAATAAAAATAACAAATAAAAGGACATTTTGTAAAATAAAGCCATTAAAGCAAGGTATATTAAGCATTTA